>NZ_JBGQOI010000019.1:0-140022 GCF_052113765.1 Pseudomonas sp. W22_MBD1_FP4
ACCCGGCAGGACGCCGGGTTAGCCGCGCTGGGCCATGGATGGCCCATCGCGGCGGCCCACGGATTCAAGCCGGAGTGCGGGCACACCGAGCCTAGGCGAGGTGCCGAGTGTTGGGGCGAGAGCCTTTTGCTTACTTTTGGGCTCTTCCAAAAGTGAGTCGCCGTAAGGGCGAAACCATAAGCGGCCCTTACCCAAATAACGGATATGTACTCACCCCACCACCCCCAAAAAAACCCAAAAAATGAAGCTTTCATGACAAAAGTTCGGTAGCCAACCCTTGCCCCCGTCTCTCCTGTGTAACGCGCTCAAGAACACCACGAAGGTGTTCTTAAAGCCGCCAGCAGGACGCCAGGAGTGGGGCAATGGGATCTATGGAACGTTATTCAAAAGTCGGCATGCAGGAGCTCGACCAGCGCCTGTCAAAGATCGTCGAAGCCGCGCGCAAGAAGCCGGTGTCGGTCTATCGCTATGGCGCACCCTGGGTATGGATCGTCTCCCAGGACGATTGGCAGGGCGCCGTGAAGGAAGTCTCCAGCTACATCCCCGCAGGCCATTCCCTGGTGCTACTGCGCCCGCAGATCGACGACGTCCTCGACCAGCACCGCGACTGGCTGGTGGCCGAGCCCTCGATGTTGATCGCACCGCAGACCGTGCTGCAGATCCTGCTGCTGCAACTGCTGTACTCGGTGCCCAGCGAACAGCAACTGCACGAACAGCTCAACTACAACCTGCTGTTCCGCTGGTTCGTCGGCCTGGACCTGAACCAGAAGGTCTGGAGCATTCACGTACTCACCCGCGATATCGCCACGCTGCTCAACAACCCTCGGGCGGTACAGCTCATCCAGAAAATCATCGGTGACGTGTTTTGTGGCGCCTTGCTGCACATGCCGGAGTTCTCGCTGAACTTCGCCTTGCTGCACACCTGGCTGGCACGCCACGGCAACACCTCGATCGCCAGCAATTGAGCCGGCCGAACGCCGTGCCAGTGGCGGCGGCGAACACTCATAGAACGTCAGGGGGCGGTGTGGAGCATCTGTTCAAATCAACGCTGGTGCTGTGCTGCTTGGCGCTGGGGGCCATGGCCCAACCCGCGCTGGCGGAGGACGCAGCGCCGGCACGCAAAGTGGACGTCAACGAGTACTTCGTGCGTGGCAATACCGTGCTTGATGCGGCCACCATCGAGGAGGCGGTGTACCCGTTCCTGGGCCCGCAAAAGACCCTCGACGATATCGAAGGCGCCCGGGACGCCTTGCAGAAGATCTACCAGGCGCGCGGTTACCAGTCGGTGTTCGTCGAGTTGCCGGAGCAGAAGGTCGATGACGGCATCGTCTATCTGCAAGTCAGCGAAACCAAGGTCGGCCGGGTACGTGTGGTCGGCGCCAAGCATTACTCGCCGGTGGAAATCCGCGAGCAAGTGCCGGGCCTGGAGGAGGGCGCGGTGCCGGATTTTTCCACGGTGCAAACCCAGTTGGCCGGGCTCAATCGCAGCGCCGGGCGCCAGGTTACGCCGCTGGTGCGCGAAGGCCAGCGCCCCGGCACCATGGATGTGGATTTGCAGGTGGAAGACCAGAACCCCTGGCACGCCAGTATCGGCCTGAACAACGATTACAGCGCCGACACCGAGAAGCTGCGTTCGGTCGCGACACTGGGTTACGACAACCTGTGGCAACTGGGCCACAGCATCTCCCTGACCTACTTCACCGCCCCCCAGGACACCGACAACGCCAAGGTCTGGTCGGGCTCCTACAGCGCGCCGCTGGATGAGCGCTGGACTTTGCAGTTCTCCGGTTACCAGTCCGACAGCAACATCGCCACCATCGGCGGCAGCAACGTACTCGGTAAGGGCCACTCCTATGGGGTGTCGGCGATTTACAACCTGCCGGCCGCCGGCAATTGGGCCAATTCCTTCTCGTTCGGTATCGACTTCAAAGACTTCGACGAGCAGATGAGATTCGGTTCCAGCAGCGATCAGGTGCCGCTCAAGTACGCGCCGTTCACCCTCGGCTACAACGGCTATCGCTACACCGAACAGTCCCAGTTGGGGTTGGGCCTGAACCTGGTGGTCGGCACCCGTGCGTTCTTTGGTTACGGCAGCGACGCCGAAGAGTTCGATTACAAACGCTACAAGGCCAGCGCCAGTTTTGCCGTGCTCAAGGGCGACCTGAATTACAGCTACACCTTCGCCAACGATTGGCAGTCGGCGTCCAAGGCCGGCTTCCAATTGGCCTCGGGGCCGCTGGTGTCCAACGAGCAGTATTCCGCTGGCGGCGCCACTTCGGTGCGCGGCTACCTGGCGGCGGAACGCACCGGCGACGAAGGCTTGCTGCTGTCCCAGGAGCTGCGCACGCCGTCCCTGGCCAAGTTCCTCGGCAGTTATGTGCAGGAGTGGCGCTTTTATGCGTTCGCCGAAGGCGCGCGCCTGCGTCTGCACGACCCGCTGCCCGAGCAAGAAGACGAATACAGCCTGGCCAGTGTCGGCCTGGGCACCCGCGCCAGTTTGAGCAAATGGTTGTCCGGCAGTCTGGATTGGGGCTACCCGCTGCTCGATGGACCGAACACCCAGAAACAGGATTCGCGACTGCACTTCAGTGTGCAGGCGACGTTCTGACTTTTTCTTCCGGAGACTTCACCCATGCAACGCCTATTTCTGAGCCTGATGATCTGCCTGGGCTTCGCGCTCCCGGCCACCGCCCACGCCTGGTGGCAGGACGATTGGCACTACCGCAAACAGATTTCGGTAGACACCACCGCCCAAGGCGCCGCGATCAATCAGGCCTTGGGCCGTACCGCTCTGCTGGTGCGCTTGCACACCGGCAATTTCACCTTTGACGGGGTCAAGGACGACGGCGCCGACCTGCGCTTTGTGAGTGCCGATGACAAGACCGTGCTCAATCACCAGATCGAGAGCTTTGATCCGTTGATGGGCATGGCACTGATTTGGGTCGACGTGCCCAAGGTCGAAGGCGGCCAGCGCCAGGACATCTGGATGTACTACGGCAACCAGAAGGCCCCGGCCACCGCTAACGGCCAGCTGACGTTTGACCCGAATTACACCGCGCTCTATCACTTTGACGGCGCCAATGCCACGCCGCCACGGGACACCACGGCCTATGCCAACACGGCGCTGAACGCCACCGGCGCGAGCATCGACGGCGTAATCGGCCGCGCCTTGCAGTTTGGCGGCCAGCCGCTGTTGCTGCCGGCCAGCCCGTCGCTGCAACACGCCGCCGGTGGGGCGTTCACCGTCAGCGCCTGGTTGCGTCTGGACCAGGCCAGTGGCGAACAAATCGTCCTGGCCCGTCGCGACGGTGCCCACAGCCTGTTGCTGGGCTTGAATCAAGGCATGCCGTTTGTGGAAATCGACGGCCAGCGCGCTGTCTCGACCCAGCCGTTGAACCCCGGCCAATGGCAGCACTTGGCGTTCACCGCCGAGGGTGAAAAAGTCGCGCTGTATGTGAATGGTCGCGAAACCGCCACGCTTGCCGTCGCATTGCCGGCCTTCAATTCCCAATTCGCCATCGGTGCCGACCTGCCGGAAGCGGGCAGTACGCACTTGCCGTTCGCTGGTGCGATGGATGAGCTGCGCTTGTCCAAAGTGGCGCGCCCGGCCGCGCTGTTGCTGGCTGATGCCAGTGCCCAGGGCGCCGAGTCGAAACTGGTGGCTTACGGGGTGGATGAAGAACAGTCGGGCATGGGCTTCGGCAGCCTGGGCTTTTTGCTCAACGCCGTGCCGGTGGATGCCTGGGTCATCATCCTGGTGCTGGTGGCGATGATGTTCCAATCGTGGGTGATCATGCTGCGCAAGAACCGTCAGGTCAGCCGTGTGAGCAGTGCCAACGAGGTGTTCCGCGAGCACTTCGCGCAGATCGGCACCCGTCTGGAAATGTACGCCGACGACGCGCAACTGGGTGAGCGGCTGACCCATTCCTCGCTGTGGCGCCTGTACCTGGTGGCGGTCAAGGAGATCCGCACGCGCCGTGCCCAGGGCGCCGACACCTCATCGGTGTCTGCGGCCACCATCGAAGCCATCCGCTGTTCCATGGACGGCGTGCGCACCCGTGAGAACCAGGCCCTCAGTTCCAAACTCTCGACCTTGTCCAACGCCATTGCCGGCGGCCCGTACATCGGCCTGCTCGGTACGGTGCTGGGGATCATGGTGGTGTTCCTCGGCACGGCCATGGCCGGTGACGTCAACATCAACGCCATCGCCCCCGGTATGGCGGCCGCCTTGCTGGCCACGGCCATGGGCCTGTTCGTCGCGATCCCCGCGCTGTTTGGCTACAACCGCCTGATCACGCGCAACAAGGAAGTCAGCGCCGACATGCGGGTGTTCGTCGACGAGTTCATCACCCGCCTGGCGGAGATGCACGGCGAGAGCCAGCACAGTGAAGCCGCGCACCGTCGCGAACATCACGCATCGGTTCCGGCCTGAGGAGAATCGCCATGGCTTCCGTAAATACCTCCCACGACGATGACGATGATGCCGCTGTCGACAGCATCAACATCACGCCGCTGGTGGACGTGCTGATGGTGGTGTTGGTGATGTTCATCCTCACCGCCACCGCCCAGGTGTCGGGTATCCAGATTCACCTGCCCAAGGCCAGCGCTTCGGTGTCGTTGTCGGAGGCAAAGACCAAGGCCATTTCCGTCAATGACGGCGGCCAGGTGTTCCTCGACGCTTACCCGGTGACCCTCGGCGAGCTGGAAGAGCGCCTGCGCATCGAGAAAGCACTGAACCCGGATTTCCCGGTGATCGTGCGCGGCGACGCCATGGTGCAGTACCAGAAAGTGATCGAAGTGCTCGACCTGCTGCGCCGATTGGAGCTGTCCCAGGTCGGGTTGGTCACCGGCAAACCGAGCCAGGGCTGAGTCATGACTGCACAGATCCCGATCACGCCGTTGCCGGTCAAGAAAACGCCGAAGCTGCGCCCGCTGAAGTGGGGCGCCGGCCTGCTGCTGGCGGCCGTGGCGGCCTGGTTTTTATGGCAGTGGGCCAATGACATGAGTGGCGTACGTCGCGAAGCGCCGAAGGTGCCGACGATTATTCCGTTGCCGCCACCGCCGCCGCCACCGCCTGAAAAGCCCAAGGAACCAGAGCCGCAAGTGGAAGAAAAAATCCCTGAGCCAGTCCCTACTCCAGAACCGGAAGAGGTCAAGCCGGCCGAGGAAGCGCCGCCTTCACCGGCCGATGACCTGGCCAACCCGATGCAGATCGATGGCGACGCCCAGTCAGGCAACGACGGTTTCAACATCGGCGCGGGCAAGGGCGGCGGCATGGCGGGTTCCGGTGGTGGTGGACTCGGTGCCGGCACTTATAAGCAGTACTTGGCCGGGGTGTTTCAACGCCTGCTGCGCGAAGACCCGGAGTTACGCAAGAAGGCTTACACGGTGCAAGCGGACTTGTGGCTTGACGCCGAAGGCGCGGTCACCCGTGCGCAGTTGGCCAAGTCCAGCGGCGATGCCGACACCGATGCCCAGGTCCTCGCCGCCTTGCGTGCGCCCCATGCCACGCAACGGGTGCCGGCCTCGGTGACGATGCCGGTACGCCTGTCCCTCAAGGGTCGGCGTCCAGATTGATCGAATGCTTTTTCAATGGTTTTTTACAGGAGTTGCGTACACATGATTTCCCCCGTGAATCGACTGACCCTGGCGGTTGGCATGGTCATCGCGACCCTGGTCGGCCAAGCGGCGGCTGCTCCGGTTGCCCCTTCGGAAAACGTCACCATCAACCTGATCCGCCTGCTGGTGCAGCAGGGCGTGCTGACCCAGGACACCGCCAACGGCCTGATCGCCCAGGCCGAAAAAGAAGCCTTGCAGGCGCGCCAGGCCAATGCGGCGCCGGTGGTTGCCAGCGGCCCGGCCGCAGCGCCTGGGGATGTGCGGGTGCAGTATGTGCCGCAAGCGGTGCGTGATCAGATCCGTGACCAGGTGAAGGCTGAAGTCATGGCCACCGCCAAGCAGGAAAACTGGGCCCAACCCAACACCTTTCCGGATTGGATCTCACGGGTGAGCTTTGATGGCGATATCCGTTTACGCGACGAATCTCGGTATTTTTCGGGCAAGAACGACGACACCATCACCGACTACGCCAAGCTCAACGATTCGGGCCCGTATGACGTCAATCCTGGCACCAATACGCGTTTCCCGCCGTTGCTCAATACCCGCGAGGACCGTGAGAACCTGTTCCGCCTGCGCGCCCGCCTGGGCATGAAAGCGGTGATTTCGCCGGAATGGACCGCCGGCATTCGCCTGGGTACCGGTTCGGACAATAACCCGGTGTCCACCACCCAGACCCTGGGCGGTGGTTTCGGCAAGAAAGACATCTGGCTCGACCAGGGTTACCTGAGCTGGAAAGCCTCCGACGCGGTGACGCTGACCGGCGGGCGTATCGGCAACCCGTTCTATTCCACTGACATGATGTATTCCAACGACCTCAATTTCGACGGCGTGGCGGCGATTTTCAATCACAGCCTCAACAGCGAGTGGGGCCTGTTCGGCACCCTTGGTGCGTTCCCGGTCGAGTACACCTCCGACACCGCCAGCAGCAACGGCGTCGACAAGCAGGACAGCGAGACCAAATGGCTGTTTGGCGGGCAGATCGGCGCGGACTGGAAGATCAGCCGCAGCAACAAACTCAAGCTGGCCGCCGCGTACTACCAATTCCAGGACATCGAAGGCGAACGTTCCAGCCCGTGCTCACCGTGGGCAGGCCAACCCGGTTGCGACACTGATGGCTCGCGGGTGGCGTTTATGCAAAAGGGCAACAGCGTGTTCAACCTGCGCAACATTACGCCTAACCCGGCCACACCCGGCCTCACGCCGGAGCCGCAATACGTCGGCCTGGCGTCCAAGTTCAATGTGCTGGACCTCAACGCGGTCTGGGACAGCGAGTTGCCCAGCGACTTGAAGCTGCGCAGCCAGGGCAACTTCATTCACAACCTGGCCTACGACAAGGGCGAAATGCTCAAGCGCAGCGAAGGCCAGATCGTCAACAACCTCAACAGCGACGGCCAGTTTGAAAGTGGCGGCAATGCCTTGATGGTCTCGTTCACCCTCGGCAGCGCGCTGGAGATGCGCAAGCGTGGCGATTGGAACGTGCTGGCCGGCTACAAATACATCCAACCCGACGCCTTGCCCGACGGCTTCAATGACTCCTCGTTCCACCTGGGCGGCACCAATGCCAAGGGCTATTTCATTGGCGCCAACTACGGCATCGAAAAGAACATCTACGCCAGCGCACGTTGGTTGAGCGCGTCCGAAGTCTACGGCCAGCCGTTTGAAGTGGATGTGATGCAACTGGAACTCAATACGCGCTTTTGATGCGCAGGGAGATGCCACATGAACACGCGAATCTGCGGGCTGTTGTTGCTGTTCGTCGCCAGCGGCGCTTGCGCCGAAGGCATGGAGGAACGTCTGCGTACTCAACTGCGCAGCACTACCCAGCAATTGCAGGCGTTGCAAAGCGAGCAGGCCCAGGCCAGTGCCGCGCGCATCGCCGCCGAAACCCAGGCCAAGCAGGCCCAGGCCCAGATCAAGCAGTTGACGGCTGAGCTGGAAAAGACCCGTGGCCTGGCCGAGCAACTGGCCGGCCAGCAACAAAGCCTGCACAGCCAGGCGCAAGCCCAGGTGAATGCGAGCAACGAGCAGATTGGCAAGTTCAAGAAGGCCTATGACGAGTTGCTGGTGCTGGCCAAGGGCAAGGAAACCGAGCGTGCGCGGTTGCAAGCGCAATTGAGCGAACGTGACACACAAGTGCAGCAATGTTCAGTCAAGAATCAACAAATGTACGGCGTGGCCCAGCAGTTGCTCGCGGCCTACGAAAAAATCGATGTGGCTGAGGTGATGAGTATTCGCCAGCCGTTCGCCAGCAGCACGCGGGTCAAGTTCGAGGAACTGGCCCAGGGTTTTGGCGACGATTTGTACAAGAGCCGTTTTGATGCGCCCCAGGCGGGCGTCACCCACTGATCGACAAGGAAGAACAGACCATGAGCGAATTGATCACCAGCGTTAGCGTCCAGAGCCTCACCGAGCTGTTGCAGGAAGCCGGCTACCGGGTCAACCAATCCGAACAGAACGGCATCGTGCAGTTGCTCAGCGCCAGCCAGGGCATCGGCTTTGCCGTGCGCTTCGGCAACCCGGCGGCCGAGCAGGGCAGCTATGTGGACTTCACCTACAGCTGCGCGCTGCGGGTCCAGGGCGAATTGCCCGAAGGCTTGGCCCAGGTGTGGAATGCCTCGCGCCGTTTTGCGCGGTTGTCGGTGCAGGGTGAATTCCTGTTGATGGAAATGGACGTGGTGGTGGCCGGCGTTGGCGCCACGCACCTGCGCAGTCAGTTGGAATTGTGGGACCGTCTGTTGCAGGAATTCATTGTCTACCTGCGTGAATACAGCCAGCACGCGGCGCAATTGCAGGCCGCTGCGGTTGGGGAAGAGGCGCCTGTCCTGTGAAAAAGCCGACACTGATGGTCGGCGCGGGCGCGTTGGCCCTGCTGGTGGTGGCAGTGGCGTTGAGCCTGCGACCGGGCAGCGACCCGGTGGCGGCGCAACAACCGGCGCCGGTGATCAGCCCTGCGTCAACCGGGCCGGCGGTTGCGCGCCTGGGCAACCAGCAGATCGATCTGCCGGAACTGAAAAACGTGCTCGCCAGCCTGCCGGCTGAATCCCGCGAACAATTGCGTGGCAACCGTGGCGCCCTGGAAACCTGGATCCGCTCGCGTCTGGCGCAAAAAGCCGTGCTGGAACAGGCCGACGCCCAAGGCTGGCGCCAGCGCCCGGAGGTGGAGCAACAGACCCGCGCCGCCACCGAGCAGATCGTGTTTCGTGACTACATGTTGTCGGTCAGTAAAGTCCCGGCCGATTACCCCAGCGCCGCTGAATTGCAACAGGCCTACGACAGCGGCAAGGCGCAATGGGTGACGCCGCCGTTGTACCGGGTGAGCCAGATTTTCCTCGCCGTGAATGACCCGCAAACCCTCGATACCGTGCGGCGCCAGGCCCAGGAGTTGAGCCGCAAGGCCCAGGCCGCGCCGGCCGATTTTGCGGCCTTGGCCACGCAGTTTTCCCAGGACCCGGACAGCGCCGCGCGCGGAGGTGATTCGGGGATGCAGCCGTTGCAGCAACTGGTGCCGCAAGTACGCGAGGCGGTGTCGCGACTCAAGGTCGGCGCGGTGTCGGACGTGGTGCAGAGCCCGGCGGGGTTCCATGTACTGAAGTTGATCGGCCAACAACCGGCGCGCACCGCCAGCCTCGATGAGCTGCGTGAACGCCTGACCCAGGCCCTGCGTGCCCAGCGTCAAGAGCAGATCGCCAAGGCTTACCTTGAAGGCATGCTCAACACCGCGACCTTGAGCATCGACGGCGCTGAGCTGAACAAAGTATTGGAGTAATACCCGTCCACCCGCATTGGATGCCCAGACCAACAAGACAGGGAGTCTCAAATGGCATTACTGGAACCGTCCGGCCCTCAGGGCACCGCCGTCTATCCCGCGGCGGCCGAGCCGCGCAGCCATTGGCTGGCCCTGGCCCATGAGATTGACCCGGAGGTGGCGCGCTACTTTCTGGTGAGCGCGCGCTGCGGCTGCTTTATGCAGGCGGCGCGCAGCCTGAACATCAAGGCGACGCTGCTGCGCAAGCGCCTGGCGCAACTGGAAGAGCACTTGCGCCACGTGTTGTTCAGTTACCAGGGCAATGGGCTGGTGCTCAGTCGGGACGGCCAGCAATTGCAGGCGCAACTGATCGCTCTGGCCCATGAACGACGCCTGCCGGTGGTGGAACAGCCGCTGATCCGCGTGGCGGTGGCCGAACCGATCCTGCATGACATCCTCGGCCGCGATTTGATCGCCTTACTGCGGCGCAACGCCAGCGTGCGCCTGGAGATCATCTCCATCGACAGCCAACTGTCCCTGCAAGCGGTGGACGTGGATGTGGTGGTGTGGCTGTCGGACAGCGACAGCCCGATGCCCGGCCCGGGCTTTGTCACCGAACCGCCAAGGGCCCTGGCGCGCCTGCAGTACTTGCCGCACATTGCCAAGCGCTACTCGCGGCTGACCACGCGCCCGGACAGCGTGGAAGACCTCGCTGACTACATGCTGGTGCAATGGCAACCCGATGCGCAGGTCGAGGCCTTGCAGCCATGGAACCACGTGGTGGAGCAGCGCCTGGCCGCCGTGGTGCAGGTGCATGCGTATTCGCTGATGCTGGAGATGATCCGCTGCGGCGCCTGCATCGGGTTGCTGCCGCACTACATGAGCAGCTTCGACCGAGGTCTGGTGGCCTTGCCGGGGTTGTTGGCCGAGAGCATGCAGCGTCAGGTGTGGCTGGCGGTGAATGCACAGGTGCAGGATGCGCAGGCAGTGCGGATGATTGTGGAGTTGATCGTCAGCACCTTCGAAGGCCGCCGCGAGTGGTTTGATTGACTGCACATGTTCAATGAGATGGCCCGTAGCAGAGGAATTGCGGGGCTGGTTTCACCGTTGCAGCACACCACGAAAGGTTGCGCTCAGGGCGCGCAACGTTTCCCTGGAGCGTGCGTCACTGATACGGCTGTAAAGCACCACTTCACTGACGGGCAACGCCGGCAACCCATATTGCTCGCTCACCTCCACCGCGCCAGCGGGTGCCACGCGGTGGGCGAGGGCGGCGACGCCGAGGCCGGCGCTGACTGCGGCACCCACGGCCATCACACCGCCGCCGACGAATACTTCGGTCCAGTCGATGCACGCCGCATCCAGTGCGCGTGTGGCCAAGTGGCGAACGCCGCAGGGCGCGGCCATGGTCGCCATGCGCAGTGGCGTGCCGGCGCTGTGCTGCCAGGTGGGCGCGGCGAACCAGCCGAAGCGTTCCACCACCAAGACTTCGCCGTCCTGGCGGTCGCCCTCGTTGCGCACGATGACCGCGTCCAGCTCGTTGCGATCGAAGGCCGCGACCAGGTCGCGGGAGGAGGCGATGCGCACTTCGAGGATCACCAAAGGGTCATAGGCGGCCAGGCGGCTGAGCCAGGCCGGCAAGTCCGGGCCGGCGACATGGTCGCTGATGCCGATCACCAGGCGACGCGGTGCGTGGGTGCCCATGTCGCCCAGCGCGCGTTCATGGGCGTTGAGCAGCGCACGCGCGGCCACGATGAACTGCTCGCCCTGGGGCGACAGCCGCACATGCCGTGGCGTGCGCTCAAGCAGACGATAGCCGAGGCGCTCTTCAAGGCGCTTGAGCTTAAGGCTGATCGCGGCCTGGGAAGTGTCGAGGGCCTCGGCGGCACGGGTGAAACTGCCGAAATCGGCCACCAGTACGAAGGCGTGCACGGTGTCGATGTCCAGAGGTTTGAGCGCGTCAGTCATATCAAATCCTTATCGCACCTATATTCGGTCATATCTTGTTGAAATCATCGCGGATGCGCAAGCTGATACCTCATCTTGCCTGGGAGCTTCCTGATGTTCGCCAAACAGTATTCACACCGCTTACCCGCCGATTACGACATGAACGTGATTCGCCGACGTGCCACGCAGTTGGGGCCGTTGTGGGATCACGCTGAAGGGTTGCTGTTCAAGGCGTTTATCGCCCAGGAGACTGGCGGCAATGTGTATTCCTCGGTGTACCTGTGGGCCGACCCGTTGCAGGCCGCTGACTTTTTGCTGGGGGAGCGTTTCCAGAAAGTGCTCGACAGCTTCGGTCGTCCGCATATCGAGAGTTGGCTGCCGCTGGATGTACAACGTGGCCCGGCGCAGAACGCGCTGAGTCTGTATCGGGAGGAACGGCCGCTGGCGCCTGGCGTGGACCGCGCGGGCATCTTGGCCGATGAGAAACGACGGAATCAGCAGTTGGCGGATAGCAACGACACGTTCGCGGTGTTCCTCGCGCTGGACGTACAAGCGTGGCGCTTGGTGCGGTTTACGCTGTCGGCCAAAACGTTGGATGCCGAGCACCCAGGCACGGGCTACCAGGTGCTCTATCTGGCACAAGGCGTTGCGCCCCAGTGATAACTGCGCCAGTCTTGGTGGCCTTAATCCTTGTCGTTGAAACAATCCGTGATCCAGGCCACCCGTTTGACACTCATCTGCCATGCCGCCACGCCTCTGCAAAAGCGCGGGCGTTTTCCGGACGACGAGGCGGTGGCGATGGATTGGCATGGCGCGGCGCTGTCCCTCGCCGGGCGTTATAAGAAACCCCGGCGTTTGTTGTGCGGGCCGGAAGTGCGTACACGGCAGACAGCCGGCTTGTTCGGCGATGACGCAGGAATCGAAGACGCCCTGCGTGACGCGGATTTCGGCCAGTGGAAAGGCCAGGCCATCAGCCAACTGAATGGCGATCAGTTAAACACCTGGCTCACTGACAGCACGTGCGCACCCCATGGCGGCGAGTCGGTGGATGACGTTTGCACACGTGTCGCGCAGTGGATGAAATCCCTCGAAACCCAACCCGGCCATGTGGTCGCCATTACGCACCCCTTTGTGATCCGCGCCGCACTGCTGTACGTCATGCAGTTCCCGCTGTCGATGTTCTACCTCATCGACGTCGAAGCGTTGTCGGCCACTGAACTTCGCTTCAACAAGGTCTGGCGCTTGCGCCTGGAAACTCACGCCCAGGCGCGTGAACATGGCAAAATCCACGCCCCGCAATGAGAGCAACCCATGAAACGCATCCTGATCATCGGCATTGGCGCCGGCAACCCTGACTACATCACGATGCAGGCCGTGAAGGCGCTCAACCGCACCGACGTGTTTTTCTTGATGGACAAGGGCCAGAGCAAAGACAAGTTGATCGACCTGCGCCGCGAGATCTGCGAAACCTACATCACCGAGCCTGGCTACCGCTTCGTCGAGGCCGATTGCCCCGAGCGTGTGCGCGGCGATATCGACTACACCACCGCTGTGCAGGACCTCAACCGTGACAAGCAGGCCACCTTCGAGCGCATGATCAATGAGGAAATGGCCGACGGCGAAGTCGGCGCATTCCTGGCCTGGGGCGACCCGGCGCTGTACGACAGCACCATTCGCATCTTGCAGGCGATCCTGGCCACTGGCCGGTGCACGTTCGAGTTTGAAGTGATCCCCGGCATCACCAGTGTGCAGGCCTTGGCGGCCCAGCATAAGGTGGCGCTCAACCGCATCGGAAAGTCCGTCGAAATCACCACGGGACGCCGGCTGGCGGCAGGGCAGGCCAGCGATGCCGACACCCTGGTGGTCATGCTCGACGCGGAAGATTCATACCGCACGGTGGCGGATCAAGGCCTCGATATTTACTGGGGCGCCTACCTGGGCACGCCTGATGAAATCCTCATCAGCGGCAAAGTCAGCGAAGTGGCTGAAGAGATTGAGCGGGTGCGCAAGGCGGCGCGCCTTGAGAATGGCTGGATCATGGACACCTATTTATTGCGTAAACCCTGAGGTCATTTCCCATGCTCAAACTGTTTGCCTTGGCGCTGACCCTGATGGCTGGCGTTGCTCACGCCGATTCCGAGTTGCACACCGATTTGCCGCTGGCGTACCTGGAGCAGACCCAGAGCGATGCGCGCAACGAGCCGCTGGTGATTTTCCTGCACGGGTTCGGCAGTAATGAGGAGGACCTGTTCGGGATCAAGGACGCGCAGCCGTCCACCTGGACCTACCTATCGGCCCGCGCGCCCATGCCGGTGGAGCCCAATGGCTTCCGCTGGTTTACCAAGACGCCGGGGGACGGCGATTACGATGGGGTGACGGCCGATTTGCAGAGCAGCGCTGCGCTGATCAGGGACTTTGTCGGCAAAGCCACCGTCAAGTATCACACCCAGCCTGACCGGGTGTTTTTGGTAGGTTTCAGCCAGGGCGCGATCATGACGTATGAGGTGGCTTTACGTGACCCGCAGTTGGTGCGCGGCATCGCGGCACTGAGTGGCAGCCTGCTGCCGGTGCTCAAGGCTGAGCTCAAGCCGGACGAACGTCTGGGCAAACTGGCGATCTTTATCGGTCATGGCACCCTGGACCAGGCGCTGCCGTATGCGTCGGCGACCCGAGCGAATGAGGTGTTGACGGGCTTGGGGTTGAAGCCGGAGTTTCATGGGTATCCGGGGATGAACCACACCATCAGTGAGGCGGAAGTGCAGGACTTGAAGGTTTGGCTGGAAAAAAGCCTGAGGTAAACGCGGTAAATAAATGTGGGAGCGGGCTTGTCGAATCGTCGCACCGCTGCGATAGCGGGGTGTCAGTCAATAGAGATATCGACGGGTCCACCGTTATCGCAGGCAAGCCAGCTCCCACATTGGTTTTGTGTTGCTTGGGAGATCGGGTTATTTACCGCCGGTAATCTGCTTCACCAACGCTGCATGCCCCTTGGCATCATCCGCCCGTGAAATCGCCTGGATCACCAGCAAGTGATTTCCCGAGCCGCCGAGGAAAGTGGATTGCAGCGTCTTGCCACCACCCTGGGTCGCGGTGCTGTCCACCTGGCGCAGGCCCAGGCCCTTGAAGTTCAGCTTTTTCTCGCTTTGCTTCTTGAAGTCAGGCAGCGCTGCGCTCTGGTCCTTGACGAAGCCGGCCACAGCGCCATCGAGGAACTGCGCGTCGTTATCCCCAATGGTTGCCCCGTCTTTACGTACGGTTTCGGCGACGATCACCACACTTTTCGTGGTTTGGTTGGCGTACATCGTGCCTTGGGTATCGGCGGTGCCATCATCCGCCTTGCCAGCCGGCAAGGTGTCGGCAGCGTAGGCCTTGGGCAGGTTGAAGGTGAACTTGCCGCCCAGGGTGGAGATGGTTTGCATGGTTGGCTTGGAGGCGGCGAAGACACTGCCGGCAGTAAGCGCGAGGACCAGCAGGGCGGCGGTCTTGGTGAAAGTGGCCATGAAGCGCTCCAGGGATGAACGAAATTGCGCCGTATTCTGTCAGAAAATTCGCAAGATCGTTCATCGCTAGCCTCACACCTTGTCGGACTCTTCCTCAAGTCTGTCCATCTCAAACAGTCGCGCCAGTTCGGTGCGGGCTTCCTGGGCGGTCTGCATCACTTTGGCTGCGTCGTCGTACACCGCGTGCTGGGCAGCGAGTACTTGCAGGTCGTGGTTCTTGAACCGGTTGATGCGCGCATCAGCTTGGGCTTGGGTCAACCCCAGGCCTACCAGGGTGCGGCGGCTCATTTCCAGGCTGGAGTAGAACGTCTCGCGAACGGGCGAGGCGTCCAGGTCCACCAGGCGGTGCACATGCTGGCGGTTACGTGCGCGGGCGATGATTTTCATGTGCGGGTAGAGGGTGCGCACCAGCTCGGCGGTCTTGATGTTGATCTCCGGGTCATCCATGGCGATCACAAAGAACTCGGCCTGGTCGACCTTGGCCGCGTGCAGGATCTCGGGGCGCTGCGGGTCGCCGTAGAACACCGGCATGCCGCCGAAACTGCGGGTCAGTTCGATGGTTTCCACCGAGGTGTCGAGGGCGATGAACGAGATGTTCTGGGCGCGCAGGATCCGCGCCACAATCTGGCCCATACGGCCCATGCCGGCGATGACCACACGCGGCGCATCGCTTTCGATGGCGCGGTACTCCTCGGGCACTTCCACCGGCTTGACCTTGGGCTTGAACAGCTTCGGGCACACCAGCAACAGCAGCGGCGTTACGGCCATGGACAGGGTGATGGTCAGCACCAGGATGTCGTAGAGATGGGGTTCGAACAGGCCTTGGTCGCGGCCGATCTTGAACACCACGAAGGCGAATTCACCGCCAGCGGCCAGTACCACGCCCAGGCGCAGGGCGCTTTCGCGATTGAGGTCGCCCACCATCCGGCCCACGGCGTACAGCAGCGGTAGCTTGAGACCGATCAACAGCAGGGTCAGGCCGATCACTACCAGGGGCGAGCTGAGCAACAGGCTGAGGTTGGCGCCCATGCCCACGCTGATAAAGAACAGTCCCAGCAACAGGCCCTTGAACGGTTCGATCTGGGATTCCAGTTCGTGGCGGTATTCCGAATCCGCTAGCAGCAGGCCGGCGAGGAAGGCGCCGAGGGCCATGGACACGCCCACCAGTTCCATCAGCCAGGCTGTGCCGATCACTACCAGCAGCGCGGTGGCAGTGGACACTTCGCGCAGGCCAGTCTTGGCGACGATGCGAAACACCGGCCGCAGCAGGTAGCGCCCGCCAATGATCACCACTGCGATGCTGCCGAGGATCTGCAGGACGTGTTGCACGCCCTGGGCTTCGGTGGTCGGGTGGTCGCTGCCGGCCAGCAGCGGCACCATGGCGATCAGCGGGATCGCCGCGATGTCCTGGAACAGCAGGATGGCAAACGCCAGCCGGCCGTGGGGCTGGTTGAGCTCCTTGCGCTCGGCCAGGCTTTGCAGGCCAAACGCGGTGGACGACAGCGCCAGGCCCAGGCCCAGCACGATGGCGCTGTTCCAGGCCTGGCCAAATACCCAGAGCGCCACTGCGGCCATGACCAGCCCGGTCAACAGCACCTGGGCCAGGCCGACACCAAACACCGCCTTGCGCATCACCCACAGTCGCTTGGGCGACAGTTCCAGGCCAATGATGAACAGCAGCAACACCACTCCCAGCTCCGAAAACTGCGCCACGCTTTGCGGGTTGCCTATCAGGCCGAGCACCGATGGACCAATGATCACACCAGCAAACAGATAGCCCAACACCGCGCCCAATTGCAGGCGCTTGGCCAGGGGCACGGTCAGCACGGCCGCGAGCAGGAACACCACGGCTGCTTGTAACAGGTTGCCTTCATGGGGCATTGCGAACTCCAGGATCTTCAAAACCAGTCATCAGGCGTGTATTAGAGCGCTTTTTACATTTTGAAAATTGTGTTTTTGCTGCGTATCAGGCCGATGTGTCGCGGTTTTTAACGGGCAATGCGCTTCTTGCTGAGGTTTCGCAAGGATAGCCCGGCAGGCGCGAGTGTCGATGGCCGGCGGCACAAGCCCACCGCCAACCCGACGATGATGATTGCAATCGAAATCAGGTTCGGCGTGGAAACGTGCTCACCGATGATCAACATCGAACTGCTGATCCCGAACACGGGAATCAGCAAAGACAGCGGCGCCACTGTGGACACGGGGTACAGTTTGAGCAGCGAGTTCCAGCCCCAGTAGGCAAAGTGCGTGGCCAGGTACACCTGGAACAGGATGGACAGTATCGCTGCCAGGTCGAGGCTGGCGTTCAAGCCTTCGAACGGGCTACTGCCGTGCATCCACCAGGCCATGAGGAACAGTGGAATCGGCGGAAACAGGCTGGCCCATACCATGAACGAGAAGATCTCCTTGACCCCGGACTTCTTGATGATGACGTTGCCCACGCTCCAGGCCAGCGCACTCAATACGATCAACATCACCCCAAGGACGGCGTGGTTGCCTTCCTGAGTGGAAATGATGCCCGCCAAGCCGCTGAGCGCCAGCAAGGCGCCGACGATCTGCGCCTTGCGGATGTTCTCCTTGAATAGTAAAAAACCCCAGCCCATGGTGAAGAACACGCTGAGTTGAATGATCAATGAAGCAATACCAGGGCTCACACCGATCTGGATCCCGTAGTTGATTACGCCCCACATGCCCAGCCCGAAGATAAAACCGTAGACGGCTACGTAGCTGAACTTGACGGCGGGGCGCTTGATGAAGAACACCAGGGGCAGGGCTGCCAAGGCAAAGCGGATGCCGGTAAGCACAAAGGGATCGACCGAGCGCAGGCCTAATTGGGTGATGGGGAAATTCACTCCCCACACCAGGGTGACAAGCACGGCTAGCGCCAAGTGTTTTTTCAGCATGGAATGTTCCCTAGGTCATGACGCTTCTTTAAGGGCGTTGATGTTAGGGGCAGTTCGATTGGCCCGCTTGCTATGTCAGGTCAACTTTTGACAAGATCGGGCCATGATTCCAGCCTTTGATTTTTCCAGCCCTGACGCCGTGGTGACGCTACGCGAATACCCCAATGGCACTGTTTTCGAGCGGCACACGCATGCGCGTGGGCAGTTCGCCTATGCCTCCACCGGTGCGTTGAAAATGTTCACCGACCTCGGCAATTGGGTGGTGCCGCCGCAGCGGGCGATTTGGGTGCCCGGTGGTGTGCCCCATGAAATGCAGATGCGCGGGGAGGTGGTGATGCTCAATACCTACCTGAACGCCGATGCTGTCCTGCGCGCGGGGTTGCAAGCGCGCTGTCAGGTGTTTGAAGTGTCGCCCTTGCTCAGGCATTTGCTGGAGGCGGCGCTGGCTATCGATCCCTCGATGCCACTCAATGTGAGGCATCGCTGCGTGCTGACGCTGCTGATTGATGAGATCGGCGCCATGCCTGAGGTGCCCCTCAGCGCGCCATTGCCTGGCGAACCACGGCTGGCGCGGGCCTGTCAGCGTTTCCTGGAGGCGCCCACGCAAAAAATCACCCTCGACGAGATGGCTGAGTGGTCGAACATGAGTCGACGCACGTTCACCCGCCATTTCCAGGAAAGCACGGGGATGACGTTTGTGTCCTGGCGCCAGCAGGTGTGCCTGCTGGAAGCCACTGCACGCCTAAGCCATGGCGCTTCCATCACCGAGGTGGCGCTCGGGTTGGGTTTCAGCAGCTCCAGTGCGTTCACGTCGGTGTTCCGGCGCAACCTGGGGGATTCTCCGGCGCGCTACCTGGCTAACTCAAAGGCTGGCGCGCAGTTCTGAGGCCTTTGCTGCTGCCACGTCGGTCAGGATTCACCTCCCTTGGGCCTTGCCTTTGTTACTATCGCCCACCCTTGTCACAAGGAGTCACCGCCCAATGCAACACCAGTGGGATGAAATGCACCGCACCCGCAAGCCCACATTCCTACTGTGTGGCGAGCCTCAGGGGGACGTGCTCAATCTCTATGTTCACGGTTATTCGGCGTTTTTCAACCGGCAACAGCTGGGCAATTTCAAGGCGCAGTTGGCGGGCATCGAAGGCTCCACCAACCTGATGCTGTTCTGGCCCGCGGGGCACTTCCTGGAAAACCTGTTTGCGCCTTTCAAGGACGTGATCGGCGCGATGCTCGGCGGCGGCAGTGTCGGCGCAGCGACCGTCGGTGTGGGCAAGGCGATTGCCTATTTCCTCGACCACTACAAAAGCGTCGAGGCGCGGGTGGACGAAGTGGCCAAGAGTTTGCTGCCGGAGCTGGCGGGTTACCTGCACGGTGAGTCGCTGAACGTGCGGCGTATCAACCTGATCGGCCATTCCCTGGGCGCGCGGATTCTGGTCAAGAGCCTCCTGGCCAGCCCTGAAACCGCGCGGGAACTGCCATTGGACAATCTACTGCTGATGGGCGGGGCGATCTGTACGTCGAGCCCGTGGGATGAGGTGTCGGCGCCACTCAAGGGCCGGCTGATCAACTGCCACTCCAGCAAGGATTGGGCGTTGGCCATTAAGCCGGACACCGAGCGCTGCATTGGTCGTTATGCAATTGAGGTGACGCCGGCACTCAAGGCCAAGATCACCAATGTGCACTTGGCTACCTTCGATCACGCCGCCTATTGGCCGCAATTGCAGACGGTGGTGCAGTACACCGACCTGTTGCACGAGCGACGCGGCATGATCCGCTCCGACCAGCGCAGCAGCGAGGTGCGCTTTGCCGAGGAGGATGTGGAACTGTTCCCAGCCTTGGTGCAGGCGCGGCCGGAGGAGTTGAAATTCCTCGCCGAACTGATGGCGCAAAAGCGCAGTGCATCGATTGATGCCAAGGTGCGCGAGCCGCTCAAACTAGCCATCGAGTTACAGCGCATGGGCGGCGATAGCTTTATGAATCTGGCTCGTGGGCATGGCGTAAGTTATCGCCAGATCGCCGAAGACGTGGCGCAGCGCCTGGGGATCAAGTTTGACGAGTCGCTTGAAACGGTTGCGCTGGCAGAGATCGAAACCCAGGTCGCGCAAAAGCTGATCGAGCAGTACAAGGACAAGCTCAGTAATACCGACCGGCAGGCCTTCGACGCGGAGCTCAAGGCGGCCGCGCAAAAAGAGCAGGGCCTGTTCAAGCGTTTCGACGTTGGGCGCTCGGCCACCACGGCTTTGAGCGGCACGGCGCTGGCGGGGCTGACCGGGTTTATCCTGCGTCGTGGGGCGGCCTCAGCGATTCCGGTGGTGGGGCAGGCACTGGCGGCCGCGATGCTGCTGGTGAGTGGTGTTCGGGCGTTTTCCGGTCCGGCGTATTCGATTACGACGCTGGCGGTGTTGGTGATCGGTGTGATTCGCCAGCGCATGGAGCGTGAGGCGCTGAACCAGGAGATGGACCTCGTGGTGCAGGTGGTGGAAGCGTTTGACCTGCCACGGGACACGGTGATGCGCACGGTCGCGTCCGACTGATAAGCTGCGCGCTGTCGAGTGTGTTTGCCTGGGATACCGCGTGAAATTCAGCCTGCCTAAAATTGCTACCGCCCCGTTCTGCCCGCCGGAAGTGGCGGGCTCTGTCGCCGTTGATCCCAAGGCGTCGTTCTTCAAACGTGCCCTCATGTTTGCCGGCCCTGGCCTGCTGATCTCCATTGGCTACATGGACCCGGGCAACTGGGCTACGGCCATCGAGGCCGGTTCGCGCTACGGCTACAGCCTGCTGTTTGTGGTGCTGCTGGCCAGCCTGGCGGGGATGGCGGTGCAGTGCCTGTGCTCGCGACTGGGCATCGCCACCGGCAAAGACCTGGCGCAACTATGCCGCGAGCGCTACAGCAAGCGCTCCGCCCGCACCCAATGGGCGTTGGCGGAAATCTCCATCATTGCCACCGACCTGGCCGAAGTGCTCGGCTGCGCCTTGGCGTTTCACCTCCTGCTGGGCGTTTCCCTGACGACCGGTATTGTGATCACGGCCTTTGACACGCTGCTGATCCTTGCCCTGCAAAACCGAGGCTTTCGCCGCTTGGAAGCGATCATGCTGGCGTTGGTGGCGACCATCGGGGTGTGTTTCTTTATCGAGCTGGTGTTGATCAAACCGTATTGGCCGGACGTCTTCAGCGGCTTCACGCCGTCACTGTCGGCCATCAGCGATGCCGCGCCGCTGTACCTAGCCATCGGCATTCTGGGCGCTACGGTGATGCCCCATAATCTCTACCTGCACAGCTCAATCGTGCAGACCCGCCTGATCGGTAAAGACCTGGCCAGCAAACAGGACGCGGTCAAGCTGGCGCGCATCGATACCATCGGCTCCCTGGCTCTGGCCCTGCTGGTTAATGCCGCCATCCTGGTACTCGCCGCCGCCGCATTCCACAAGACCGGCCACACCGACGTGGTGGAAATCCAGGATGCTTACCACCTGCTCGATCCGTTGGTGGGTGGCGCCTTTGCCAGCATCCTGTTCGGCGTCGCCTTGCTGGCGTCCGGGCAAAGCTCGACGTTTACCGGCACCATCGCCGGACAAGTGATCATGGAAGGCTACCTGAACCTGCGCATTCCCTGCTGGCAGCGGCGCCTGATTACCCGGGGGCTGGCGCTGATCCCGGCGTTTCTCGGGGTGTGGCTGATGGGTGACGATGCCATCGGCAAATTGCTGATCCTGAGCCAGGTGGTGCTGAGCCTGCAGCTGCCGTTTGCGCTGTATCCGCTGATTCGCATGACTGGCGACAAGCAACTGATGGGACCGTTTGTGAATAGCCTGCCCACCAGGGTGTTGGTGTGGTTTCTATTTGTGGTGATCAGTGGGGCGAATGCATGGTTGATTGGGCAATGGGTGTTTTGAGTCAGCGATCCCAATAAGGCACCGCCCCAAAACACTCCACAAAGTAATCAATCACGGTCCTCACCTTCAGCGACAAGCGCCGGCTCCCTGGCCACAACGCCGCAATTTGCTGCGGCTCCAGCGTGGTCGCCACTTCGTACTCCGTCAGCACCGCGTGCAACGTGCCGGCGCGCAAGCTTTCGCCGATCAACCAGGATGGAAACACCACCAGCCCCAGGCCTTGTTCGGCGGCGTGGGTGAGGGTGTCGGCGTGGTTGCCAGTGATCGGGCCTTTGACGCTGTAGGGCGTCCAGTCGCCCTGGTCGCGGCGGAAAAACCAGCGTTGTTGGCCGGTGATGCCCTTGTACGCCAGGCATTGGTGGTTGATCAGTTCATCGGGGTGCGAGGGCGTGCCGTGCTTCGCCAGGTAAGCAGGGCTGGCGGCGATGCGAAAGCGCTGGGGCGCGAAGATACGTGCCTGCATGCCGGAGTCGTTGAGCACGCCGATGCGAAATAGCAGGTCGGTGCCATCTTGCAGAGGGTCGACGTAGGTGTCGGTTTGCTGGATATCCAGTTGCAGCTTGGGGTAGCGGCGGCACAACTCGCCCAGCCAGGGTGAGAGGTGACGCTGGCCGAACACCATCGGCGCATTGATACGCACCAGGCCGCTGGGCTCGCTTTCCTGTTCCTGCAGGGCCTGGCCGGCGGCTTCCAGTTGTTCGAGCATCAGGCGCGCGTGCCGCCCTAGCAGGCGCCCAGCCTCGGTGGGGCTGACGGCGCGGGTGTGTCGATACAACAATTGTTGCCCCAGGGCCTGCTCCATTAACTGGATCTGCCGCGAGATCGAGGAGGGCGCCAGGCTTTCGCGGCGCGCCACTTCGGAGAAGCTGCCGTGGTCCAGCACTGCGACGAACAGGCGCAGCGCCTTGAAACTCAACTCGTTCAAACCCTGCATCATGGCTCCAGGCTGTGCGTTTTGCGCAAAGGTGTTGTTGGCATGCTCCCATTTATCGCACAGGACGGCCACTGGATAATGCGCGCCATTAATCCATTTGTTGATGCGCAGGTGATGTATGCAGGCCAGTTCTATCGAGGGTGTGGCGAACGCCACGCCGAAAAAAAACCTTCTGCGGTTGCTGTTGTTGCCGCTGGTGATCCTCGCCGGTATGGGCTTGTCGGTGGAGGCCGGTTTGCTCGGCCCATTGGGCGTGCAGGTGGGGCACCTGTGGGCGACGTTGAGCATCTTTGGTGTGGGCTCGGCGATTCTGTATTTGCTGCTGCTGTTCAGCGGTCCGCAAAAAGGCCCGGCGCTCACGGACTTGCCGCGCTGGCAGCTGATCGGCGGTTTTCTGGGGCCGATGTACGTGGTGGTACTGACCCTGGCCACGCCGCACATCGGTATTGCGATGACCATGATCGCGATTCTGTCAGGACAGGTGAGCAAGAGCGTTCTGATCGACCATTTCGGCTGGTTCGGCACGACGCGCAAGCGAGTCAATGGAGAGCGCTGGATCGCGCTGGCGTTGATTGTGGTGGCACTTGTTCTGATCGCACGAGGGTAAGACGATGAATCTGATTCTGTTGTTGGTACTGGTCATCGCGGCCGGTGCGGTATTGAGTGTGCAGGCGGCGATCAACGGTCGCCTGGGCCAGACAGTGGGTGTGTTGCGCAGCAGTTTGCTGACTTTTGCCGTAGGTGCGCTCACCACCGCGCTGTTGATTTTCTTCTTTGAACCGGCACAGGCGTTGAGCCTCTTGGACGTGCCTAAATGGCAGCTGACCGGCGCGCTGTTCGGCGTGGTGTACATGATGGTGATGGTCGGTGCGGTGCCGGTGGTCGGCACGGCGGTGGCCACGGTGGCGGTGATCACCGGGCAGTTGGGCATGGGCATGCTGATCGATAACTTCGGCTGGCTGGGCAACCCTGCCATCGAATTGTCGGGCGGTCGCATGCTGGCGATGGTGTGCCTGGCGCTGGCGCTGGTGTTCATGTATCGCAGCAATACGCGCACCGACTGATGGTTTGAACGATCTGCGTGAGCCGGCAGTCATTGCTTAAGGTGCCGGCGCTCGCCGTACCGAGACGACCATGATGAAGGAGTCTGACCATGCCAGATCAAACCTGTGCCTGCCCACACTGCAAATGTGTATTGGGTGTCGAAGCGGTGATGAAAGACGGTAAGGGCTATTGCTGCCAGGGCTGTGCCGAACACCATGCCCATGGTGAACCCTGTGCTGCGGCTACGGGCTGCGAGTGTGCCAAGTCGGCCGACGGTTGAATGCGGTGGGAGCGGTCAAAACCGTTCCCACATTTGATCTATTTGTTAGCTGCTATTGGGTTTCCAACTCCAGCCGGAGGCTATGGTCCGACAGGCGCTGCCGACCTCTGACCACCCCGCTGGTCCGCCGTCCCTCCAGGGCAAACACCACCGTTTTCGCTGCATGCAGATCATCCGGGAGCGGCTGAAACACCTTCAGTACGAGTCTGTCGGGTTTGCGCTGCACGCTCACTTGGCATTCCACATGCCTGGCCAGTGGGCCAAACAGGGTGTCCTGGGTGTAATCAATCCGAGCCTTGCCATTTACCTGGCCATATACATTCACGGGTATCTCTCCTTGATCAAGCCTGGGCGCGCGCGTCCGAGCGGCGCCATTGCACGTTGGTGATGCCGAATTTCTCGGCCTGAACCTGGCTGGTCTTCTTGACCTGCTCCCGGGCGAAACGGCCAATACGACCGACGCCGGCATCGCAGCTTGCCCAATGCCAAGCTTCGGCGGCATCGAGTTTTTCCAGGCGGATAATGAATGACTTGGCCTCGCCATGGAGGGTGTAATCGATCACAAACAGTTTTGCGTTATTCATCGGCCCATCAACCCTGGTGGTGTAAGCAAGTGATCGCCACGAGCGCCAAAAATTCACTCGGATTGTCGGGCGGTGGTCATTACCATGGTGGCTCATCCTAGACTGACGTACGTCCCATGGCCCTGGCCGCGCCACCTGACCTCAGTGATCACGCTGTCCCCGTGCAACCTCTGGCGCGTACTTACCCGCGTGGGTGGTATGTGGAACCCCACAGGCACGAGTGGGGCCAATTGCTTTACGCCATGAGCGGCGTGATGTGGGTCGAGACCCCACGCGAAGCCCTGGTGGTGCCGCCCCAGCGCGCGGTATGGCTGCCGCCGGGTGTCGAGCACGGGATTCGCGTAGTGTCGGATTTGCAGATGCGCAATATCTACCTGCGTCCTGCCTTGGCGGCGACGCTGGACAGCCAGGTGCAGGTGATTGAGGTCGGTGGGTTGCTGCGCGAGTTGATCGTCACGCTGGTGGAGGAGGGCGATAGCGGCGACGGTGCGTATTACGACGCGGTGGTCGGCCTGGCCCTGCTGGAGTTGCAGCGGGCGCGTCGCTCCCGGATCCGCATCGCCATGCCGGTTGAAGCCGACCGTCGACTGATCAGCGCGTGCCAGGCGGTCATGGCTGCGCCTTCCCTGGTGATCCCCTTCGAGCAGCATGCCGAGGTGGCCGGTGCCAGCGTGCGTACCCTGGCGCGGCTGTTCCAGAACCACCTGGGCATGGGGTTCGCCGAATGGCGCCGGCAAGTGCAACTCGCCACGGCGGTGGCGGAGTTGATCCAGGGCCAGTCGGTCAGCGGGATTGCGCGGTCCCTGGGTTATTCGCCGAGCAGCTTCAGCGACATGTTCCGCCGCGAACTCGGTGTGGCCCCTTCGCACTACACCGGCTGAGGTTTGGCCGAAATCCTGAAGCAGTTGGCCGATGCCAGCGGGAGGGGCTCCCTACACTGAGCCCACCAACCCACACGGCGCTGCCCCCATGAATTACTTGATTTCCCTCGCCATTGGCCTGTTTGTCGGCGTGATTTATGGTGCGCTGGATTTTCGCTCACCCGCGCCGCCGGCCATCGCGCTTGTCGGCCTGATGGGCATGTTGATCGGCGAAAAACTGTGGCCCATGGGGCGACAGTTGGTCAGTGCCTGGTTGTCCTGAAGTCTTTTTCTTTTCGATGGATGTACTGCCCATGAAAGCCCTGCAATTTTCCGCCACTGGCGATCTCAATGCCCTCAGCTTTATCGACGTTCCCACACCGGTGCCGGGCGCTGATGAAGTGTTGGTAAAAATCCAGGCTGCGGGCCTCAACCCCAGCGATGTAAAGAACGTGCTCGGTCGCTTCCCTTACACCACGCTGCCACGCATTCCTGGTCGCGATTTTGCTGGCGTGGTGGTTGAAGGCCCGCAGGCATTGGTGGGCCGGGAAGTCTGGGGCACCGGCCGCGATCTTGGTTTTTTTGCCGATGGCTCCCACGCTCAATACCTCACGGTGTCTGCCAAGGGCGTGGCCCATAAGCCTACGCATTTGAGCTTTGCCCAGGCGGCGAGCCTGGGTGTGCCGTACACCACCGCCTGGGATGCGCTGGAGCGCAGCGGTGTGGGCAAAGGCACGCGGTTGATGGTGATCGGCGCCAACGGTGCCGTGGGGAGTGCGGCGTTGGCCCTGGCGAAAATCCGTGGCGCCCGGGTGCTGGCGGCGGTGCGCAGGGTTGAGCAGGTCGAGGTTTTGCAAGCGCAAGGTTTCGAGGCGATTAGCCTCGCTAAACCGCAGGACTTGGGTTCGCAAGTGAATGCCGTGTTCGCAGGCGGCGCCGACGTAATCTTCGACACCACTGGTTTCTGGCTGCCTGCCGCCGTGGCGGGTCTGGCGGCTTTTGGCCGTATCGCGATCATTGCTGCGCCCGTGGACGGTCATGTGCAATTGCCGGCTCTGGCGCTGTACCGCAAGGGAGGTTCGGTGGTGGGGATCAATTCATTGCTCTACAGCTGCGAGCAGTGCGCGGTGATGCTGGAGCAGTTCGGGCGCTTTTTTGATGAGGGCCTGCTGCCGCTGCCGGTCGGCCTGCGCGAAGTGGCGCTGGCCGAAGGGACGCAGTGCTACGAAGACGTGAACCAGGGTAGTGCAGACAAAATCATCTTTCTGCCCTGATACGGTCCCGTAGGCGCCGGCTTACCGGCGATTGGCCCTAAGCACGCCATCGCCGGCACAGGGATCGTCACGCGTCGGGAACACCTTTTTCCCAGGCTGACCAGTTGTTGAGGATTGCCTGCACCAGCGGATTGCCCGTGCGGTACAGGTTTTCCAGCGCCGGCACGAACCCGCCCTGGTCCGCATAGTTGAGCAGGTTATCCACCTCGCTGTAGCCAGGGTAAGGCCGGTCGAAGTCGGAACCTGCTCGCACAACGGCCAGGCGCTGAATATCCACCAAACCCTCGCGACTGGCGCGCAGCAGGGCCTCATAGGTGGAGTTATCTTCCTGCTGGGTGGTGCAGTATTCGCCTTTGTTATCCGTGAGCAGTTTGGTCCAGACCTCGGCGCGTTCGCTCAGGCGCGTGCCGGAGAACCACGTGTTGCCCGCCAGGGTGTCGCAGCGGGTGACTTGCGGCGGCTGGTTGGCCGGGGCGGCGGGGTAGTGCTTGCGCCAGGCCGTCGACTCTTTGCTTTCCGTCAGCTCGACTTTCTGCGACAGGGCAAACGCCTTGGCTTGCAGCTTGGGGTTGAGCTCAAACACTTCGGTCTTGTAGTCCAGCGGCGGTTTTTCGTTGGGGCCTTTGGTGTTGATGCCGATGTAGCCGGTCGGCCAGTCCTTGGGCGCATCGCGCGAATCCAGTTCCCACTGCGTACCAAACTCCACCAGGTAATGCGCCCAGGCAGCGGTGCCGATGGTGCCGTGCTTGGGGCTGATGCCGGCGATCCCGGCAATCAGAAAGTAGCTCTGGCGCAGGTCGAACTTGGGCGACAACGCCAGGGCCAGGGTGGAGGCGGCAGCGTTGGTCTGGCCCATGCCGGTGACGAGCAGGCAAACGTCCTGGGTGTTGCAGCGGATCACCGGGTATTCGGCGGACAGGCCCGGCACGCGCACTTCTTGCTTGAGTTGCAGGCGGTCGATCCAGGTTTGTGCCTCGGGCGCGAACATGGTGATCAGCATCACTTTGGGTTTGATCGGTGCCGGGGTATCTGCCAGCACCAGGTGCGGCAACAGGGCCATGCCGATGGCCATCGATAGACGGGTAAACGTGTTCATCTCATGCTCCTTGATCAGAATTGGTAGCCGACACCGGCGTAGTAGCCCCAGCCATCGGAGCGGGCGCGGAAGTTGCCTTCGCCGAAATTCAACTCGCTGCCATCTTCCCAGTTGCCGCCGTTATGGAAGTAGCGCCCGACCAGGGTGAAGCGCAGGTGGGTGAACGAGTACAGCAGCACGTTGGTCGCCACCATGGAATTGGCGGTGCGCGCCGGGTTGTCCTTGTGCAGGTTGGAGCCGAAATCGTAGTTGGTGAAGCCGATGTAGGTCAGCGAAGCGCCGTTGTCGAACTTGCCGATGGGCACGATGTACTTCATCTGGGCGCGATAGCCGTCCCAGGAATACTCATTGCTGGCACCGTAGTTTTCCCACTGGTAGCGCCCATAGAAGTTAGCCGACAGGTTGACCCGCGAGTGGGTGTCGATGTCGGTGCCCAGGCCGCTGTACAGGGTGTTGGCGCGGTTTTCCTTGTTGCTGCCGTGGTCGTAGATCCAGTCGAACGCCACGTACCATTCCTTGAACGGCCCGATGGCCAGGCTGCGACCGGCCAGGTAGTCGATGGAGATGCGCGGCTCATGCTCCATGAACACCGGCGAGCCGTGGTCCCATGCGCCTTTGTCGTTGCTGTTGCCAATGCCGAGGATCTTCGGCACGTCGATGTAGCCATACAGCTCGAAGGGCCCTTTGCGGCCGAAGTACTCGTATTCCAGGTAAATGTCATCGGACGGCTTGGGGCCGAAGCTGATGTCTTTGCTGCCGATCAGCGTCAGGTCCTGGTTGAACCATTGCGACAGGTAAGGGCCTTTATTCGATTGTGTGGCTTCAGGGCTGAGGGTTTCGCCCTGTGCTGAGTCATTGGCAGGTGTTTCCTGCGCCAAAATGGGTGTGCTGAGTACTCCCGTAACGGCGGCCAGTAGCAAGGAAACACCAAAGCAGGCGCGAGGCCTTGAGGTGAGGTGCATTGAAAGTCCCTATTCGTACGCGGTTTGAACCCGATTGCTCAGGTAAGGGGGAACTTGGTGGTCAAGTTCGTACCGCAAACGTTTGCACAGGCTGTACCAACTTTGCCCAATGGCTTGAATGGCCTAGGAAAAAGACAAATTAGTCGACCTTTTGATCAGAAATGACTGGGTGTCATTTTTTCAATGGGATTGAACAGATGCATCGCGGTGTCGCGGCGATATTCGCTCGGCGTCTGGTTCATCTCGATGCGAAAGTGCCGGTTGAAATTGGACAGGTTGGCGTAGCCCACTTCAAAGCAGATATCCGCCACCGACCGTTCACTGTGCAGCAACAACCGGCACGCGCGCTGCACGCGAAATTTGCGCATCAGGTCGATAAAACCGTGGCCGGTGTTGCGTTTGAAGAACCGCGAGAATCCCGGTTCGCTCATCTCCAGTTGCTGTGCGATGACCGACAGGCGCACGTCGCCAGTGAGTTCGCGCATCAGGTAGTCGAAGGCCTTGTTGATGCGTTCAGCGCTGCGGGCATCCAGCGTGGGCGCGTAGCAGGGGCTGGCCAGTGCCTTGACTTGGATGGGCGGCGCGTTTTTCAAGGTGTCGAGCAATTGCAGGAACAGGATCAGCCGTTGCAGGCCATGGGCACTACCGATGGCTTCCAGCAGGTGCGCAGCCTTTGCGGCGCTGTCACCGGTGAACTCCAGGCCGCGCCGGGCCTGTTCGAACAGCGGCTGCAAATCCCCGAGTTCCGGCAAGGTATTGCGCAGGGCGAGCAGGGCGGCGCCATCGAATTGCAGCACCACATCGCGCCCGCTCAAGTGTTCGCCGGGGGCCAGTTCGCCTATCCAGTCGTGGGGCAGGTCCGGGCCGATCAATGCGACATGGCCGGCGCTGAATGCACCGATATAGTCGCCCGCAACCAGCTTGCCGGTGCCTTGGCGGATCAGGTGGATTTCAAATTCGGGATGGTGGTTCCAGCGCGCCAGATCATAGGGGTAATCGTGTTCGAACCAACGAAAGCAGTGGTCGGGTTCGGGCAAGATCACTTCGAGTTCGGCGGGGCGGTGCTCGAACAGTTCGGCGCGGCTGACGGGCATGGTGCTGCCTCTTGTGCGTTGGATTACACCAAAATACGCGGGTTTGCACGGGGCAGGCTACCCCCGCTTTCGCCCGGCACTGATACTTTTTTGATCCTGGATGTGCGGTTAAAAAAGTATCAGCCGCGCATTCGCCAGGCGTTTGTGAGGGCTTGGCCAAGCTGCTGTAATCGGTGCTCAACAACAAAAACAACAGGTGGAAACCGCCATGTTAACGCTTCCCAAAGCACTGTTACTGCTGTCCGGCCTGGCTATGGCTATACCCGGCCATGCGGCCGACACCGTGACCATCGCCACGGTCAACAACAGCGACATGATCCGCATGCAGCGCCTGTCCAAGGTGTTCGAAGAGCAGCACCCGGGTATCAAACTCAACTGGGTAGTGCTTGAAGAAAACGTTCTGCGCCAACGTCTCACCACCGATATCGCCACCCAGGGCGGGCAGTTCGATGTGCTGACCATCGGCACCTACGAAACCCCGTTGTGGGGCGCCAAACAATGGCTGGAACCGTTGACCGAGCTGCCGGCCGATTACGACGCCGACGATATCTTCCCCTCAGTGCGCCAGGGCCTGTCGGTCAATAACACTCTCTACGCCTTGCCGTTCTACGGCGAAAGCACCGTCACCTACTACCGCACTGACCTGTTCAAGAGCGCCGGCCTGAGCATGCCCGCGCATCCCACCTGGACCCAACTCGGCGAGTTCGCCGCCAAACTCACCGCCAAGGACAAGGGTCAGTACGGCATGTGCCTGCGGGGCAAGGCCGGCTGGGGGGAGAACATCGCGCTGTTGAGTACCATGGCCAACGCCTTTGGTGCGCGCTGGTTCGACGAACAATGGAAGCCCGAGCTGACCAGCCCCGAATGGACCGCCGCCGCCAACTTCTACGTCAATACCCTCAAGCAATACGGCCCGCCAGGCGTGTCGAGCAACGGGTTCAACGAGACCTTGGCGCTGTTCAACAGTGGTAAGTGCGCGATCTGGGTCGACGCCAGCGTCGCCGGTTCCTTCACCACCGATACCAGCCAGAGCAAGGTTGCCGACAGCGTCGGTTTCGCCGCCGCGCCTACTGAGGTGACCGACAAAGGTTCATCCTGGCTCTACGCCTGGTCCCTGGCGATCCCGGCCACTTCCAAGCACAAGGACGCCGCCAAGGCCTTTATCACCTGGGCCACTTCCAAGGACTACATCCAACTGGTCGCCGATAAAGAGGGCATCACCAACGTACCGCCGGGCACGCGCCAATCCACTTACAACGAGGCTTACCTCAAGGCCGCGCCGTTTGCCCAGGTGACGCTGGAGATGATGAAACACGCCGACCCCGCCCATCCTTCAGCCAAACCGGTGCCGTACGTGGGCATCCAATACGTGACCATCCCCGAGTTCCAGGCCATCGGCACCTCGGTCGGCAAGCTGTTTTCAGCGGCGCTTACCGGCGGCATGACGGTTGATCAGGCCTTGTTGCAGGCGCAGTCCACCACCGAGCGCGAAATGAAACGCGCCGGCTATCCCAAGTAACCTTGACGGACAACACCCATGAAACGACTGGAAGGTAAAAGCGCGCTGATCACTGGATCGGCGCGCGGGATTGGCCGCGCGTTTGCCCTGGCCTACATCAATGAAGGCGCGACGGTTGCCATTGCCGACATCAACCTGCAACGCGCCCAGCAAACTGCCGCCGAGCTGGGCCCTCAGGCCTACGCGGTCGCGATGGATGTCACTGACCAAGCCTCCATCGATGGCGCGATTGCCGCCGTGGTTGCCCATGTCGGGAAGCTGGATATCCTGGTCAACAACGCAGCGCTGTTCGACCTGGCGCCCATCGTCGACATCACCCGCGACAGCTTCGAGCGGCTGTTCGCGATCAATGTCGCCGGCACGCTGTTCACCTTGCAGGCCGCGGCCCGGCAAATGATCCGCCAGGGCCACGGCGGCAAAATCATCAACATGGCCAGCCAGGCCGGGCGGCGCGGTGAGGCATTGGTGGCGGTGTACTGCGCGACCAAGGCAGCGGTGATCAGCCTTACGCAATCGGCGGGGCTGAACCTGATCAAGCAAGGGATCAACGTCAACGCCATTGCACCCGGTGTGGTCGACGGTGAGCATTGGGATGGGGTGGATGCGCTGTTCGCCAAGCATGAAGGGCTGGCGCCTGGCGAGAAGAAACGGCGGGTGGGGGCAGAGGTGCCGTTTGGGCGGATGGGTACGGCTGAAGACCTCACCGGAATGGCAATCTTCCTGGCGTCGAAGGAGGCTGATTATGTGGTGGCCCAGACCTACAACGTCGACGGCGGCAATTGGATGAGCTAAAGCCATACCCCAATCAAAACTGGGGGAGGGGGCTTGCTCCCGATAGCGGAGGATCAGTCACTTTATTTGCGGACTGTCACACTGCTATCGGGAGCAAGCCCCCTCCCACATTTGAACCTCATCGCGCTTGAAAAGGGTGCTTAGTCGGCAAAACTGCGATCAAAGAAGTAAACCGCCCCAGGCTTCAAGTTTTCCACCGTCGCCTGGGGCCTGCCGCCCTCGCCATGCTTCTTGCGCCCCGTCTCGCGCAAATATCCCGCCTCCGTCAGCTTCAACAAGCGCTGGCGAATACTGGTCTTGAGCACCGGCCGCTCCAGCACCAGGGAAAAGATCGTGGTTGCCTCCGGCGCGCTGAACTCATTGCCCAGGAACATCAGCGGCAAGCTGCTGTACAGCGACTTGGAGAACAACCGCTCCTGCACGGCCGCGACGATGCTGTTGTGATCGAACGGCAACTTGATGCTGCCGTCCGCCACCGCCCTCAACCCAAACCAGCCTTGATGCTCCCCCAGCTGCACCTCATCCGCGACGATCGCCAAGTAGTACGTTGATGACGACCAGCAACGCGGGTCGCGAAACGCATCGCCCACCGTGCCGACTTGCTCGCTCCAGGCCAGCTCCAGACCGACCTTGTCGCTGGTTCGCAAGCGTTCCACCGCATCCTGGAGGCTCAGATCTTGCACGTCGCCATTCACCACCACGCCCGGCAACGCCCAATGCCCGGCGAAGGGCTCGGCGTCGCGCTTGTTCAGCAACAGTTTCAGTTCCCCGGTTGCGCGGCAGTAAAAAAGCACGCAGAGGTCGACGGTGTGGAGGTAGGCGCTAAGTGGCATATGAAATCCTTCTGAACGGCGAAGAGGGCTCAGTCTAACGGATCGAAAAGATATGTCATGTGCTTGAAGGCGAATAGATAAATAAATGTTTCTTGCAATGAAAGTACATGACGTGTACTTTTGTTTCCAGGCCACAGGAGAACAGCCATGACCCTTGCGAAAACTGCCCTTGCTTCTTTCGATGTCGATCCTCAGAAGAGCTTCACGCCGCTGTGCCCCAACGAATTGCCTGTGGCCGGTGGTGACCAGATCGGTGCCGAACTCAACTACATGGCCAGCCTCGCCGGCTATCGCGTCGGCAGCAAGGACGCCCACACCCCGCAAGCACCCTGGGTGGTCGCGCAGCCCAGCGAGATGCTGAAACCCACCGGCCTGACTCACGCCGACCTCACATGGGTCAGCCACTGCGTACCGGGCACTGAAGGTTTCACGTTGCTCGACGAACTGCCCACGCCCTATGACTACGACTACTTCATCTGGAAAGGCGTCGAGCCCGACCTGCACCCCTACGGTGCTTGCTACCACGACCTGCACGACAAGCTGTCCACCGGAGTCATCGAGTACCTCAAGGCTCAAGGTGTCACCCGTGTGATCGTTGGCGGCCTGGCCCTGGACTACTGCGTCAAAACCACCGCACTGCAATTGCTCAAGGCCGGCCTGGAAGTCGTGCTGCACCTGCCGGCGTGCCGCGGTATCAGCGAGGAGGGCGGGGTACAGGCTATCAATGAGTTGCTCAAGGCTGGTGCCGGCATCAGCCGCACCCGCGAAGAACTGGCCGCGATGGCCACGCGTTAAGGAGATTTACCATGGAAAGTGCCTACGACTACGACGCCCCGGTCATCCAGGGCCTGCTCGACACCGACTACTACACCTTCACCATGATGCAGGCGGTGTTGCACCAGTACCCCAACGTCGATGTGGAATACAACTTCATCGTCCGCTCCAAGGAAAAACTCGGCCACTTGATCCCGCAGTTGCGCGCTGAGTTGGACAAACTCGCCAGCCTGCAGGTGCGTGAAGGCGAGCTGCGCTTTCTGTTCAACCCACGCTTTCGCGAGTACCTCACCCCGGACTACGAGCGCTTCCTGGGCCTGTTCCGCTTCAACCTGCGTTATATCCACGTCAGCGAAGTCGATGGCCAATTGAACATCCGCGTGGTCGGCCCGATGCTGCACTGCATCATGTTCGAACAGCCGGTGCTCGCGTTGATCAGCGAACTGCGCAACCGCGACAAATACCCGGATGTGACCCTGGAAGACGTCACCCGCAAGCTGTACCAGAAGTTCGACTGGCTGGAGAAAAACCTCAGCCGCGACGAGTTGGCCGACCTGCGCGTCTCCGACTTCTCGACCCGTCGGCGTCTGTCCTTCAAGGCCCAGCGCGAAGTGGTGGACATCATGCGCCGCGACTTCCCCGGCCAGTTCGTTGGCACCAGCAACGCGCACCTGGCGTATGAATTCGACTTGCCGCTGATCGGCACCATGGCCCACCAATGGCTGATGGTGCACCAGCAATTGGGGCGCTTGCGCGAAAGCCAGAACGCCGCCCTGGAGAACTGGGTGCATGAATACCGTGGCCGTCTCGGCATCGCCTTGACCGACTGCATCAGCACCGACTTTTTCCTCAAGGACTTCGACCTGTACTTCGCCAAGCTCTACGACGGCCTGCGCCAGGACTCCGGTGACCCCATCGCCTGGGCCGACAAGGTGCTGGCTCGCTACAAACAACTGGGCATCGACCCGATGACCAAGGACCTGATGTTTTCCGACGGCCTGAACTTCGAAAAATGCCTGCCGATCCTGCGGCACATTCGTGGCAAGGCCAAGTTCGGTTTCGGCATGGGCACCAGCCTGGCTTGCGATGTGGACGGCGTCGAACCGCTGAGCATCGTTATGAAGCTGGTACGGGTGCACGGCGAACCGGTGGTGAAGTTCTCCGATGACCCGGTGAAGAACGTCTGCGAAGACCCCTCGTTTTTGCAGTACGCAGCGAAGGTATTCAATGTCGGCAACGTGGAGGTGTGACATGCAAGACCGTATCGCGCAGGAACTGAATATCAACCGGCAACTGGTGAAGGGCGGTGAGGCCAGGGAAATCCAACGGCGCATCGATTTCATCAAGACCACGTTGCGCCAGTCTGGCTGCAAAGCCCTGGTGCTGGGCATCAGCGGTGGCGTGGACTCCCTGACCGCCGGCCGCCTGTGCCAGTTGGCGGTTGAGCAACTGCGGGCTGAGGATTACGCCGCGCGCTTTATCGCCATGCGCCTGCCCTACAAGACCCAGGCCGATGAGCGCGACGCCCAGGCCTCGCTGGATTTCATCACTCCGGACCACATCGACACCCTGAACATCGCCGCCAGCGTCGACGGCCTGATGGCCAGCCTCACCGCCACCGACGCCAGCGCCGCACAAGTGGACTTCATCAAAGGCAACGTCAAGGCCCGCACCCGCATGATCGCGCAGTATGCCGTGGCCAACTTGCACAATGGCCTGGTGGTCGGCACCGACCATGGCGCCGAAGCTCTGATGGGGTTTTTCACCAAGTTCGGTGACGGCGCCTGCGACCTGGCGCCATTGTCCGGCCTGACCAAAACCCAGGTGCGCCTGTTGGCTAGTGCCCTTGGGGCACCGACGAACCTGGTGCACAAACACCCCACAGCCGACCTCGAAGAACTGGCGCCGGGCAAGCTGGATGAACAGGCTTATGGCTGCACGTACGAAGAGATCGATGCGTACCTGATGGGCGAGCCGGTGAGTGAGCGGGTGCGGGACATCGTTGAATCGGCCTATCTCAAGACCGCACACAAGCGTGCGCTGCCGGTTGCGCCATAGCCTTTGTCGTGAGCGGGGCGAGCTTGCTCACGACAAAAAAACAGTTGCCCATTCAGGTTGCCCACTGTTCGACGCCATGCCTCGATAAACCGCAGGAACATTGGATCCACATGCGGTATAAACCTCGGACGCTTTAGTTCTTCGAGGCCCCGTTTCTCATGCAAAGCCCTTCGCAACGCCCGCTGTGGCAGGTCTATCTGATCTTTCTGGCACCGATGGTGCTGTCCAACTTCCTGCAGAGTTTTTCCGGCACGCTCAACGGCATTTATGTCGGGCAGATGCTCGGCACTCAGGCCCTGGCGGCGGTGTCGGGGATGTTTCCCATCGTGTTTTTCTTTATCGCACTGGTGATCGGCCTGGGGGCGGGTGCGTCGGTGTTGATCGGGCAGGCCTGGGGTGCCCAGGAAACCGCGATGGTCAAGTCGATTACCGGCGCGACGCTGACCCTTGGCGCGCTGGTGGGCTTGATCGCGGCGGTGTTGGGCCGTCTGTTTGCGCGCCCGGCGTTGCAGGCATTGGGCACGCCGGTTGACGTGCTCGACGACGCAGTCGGCTATGCCCAGATGATGATGCTGATCATGCCGCTGTTACTGGTGTTCATCCTTTATACCCAGTTGCTGCGGGGCGTCAGCGATACGATTTCGCCCTTGCTCGCGTTGATGGTCTCTACCCTGGTCGGCCTGTTGCTGACCCCTGCACTGATTCGCGGCTGGATCGGCCTGCCGCCCTTGGGCATCCAGAGCGCGGTGTACGCGGGCCTGGTGGGAAATGCCTCGGCGATGCTGTTTCTGGTCCTGCGCCTGCGCCATAAAAACCACGTGATGGCGCCGGATCGCGAACTGCTCGCGGCCTTGCGCCTGGACCGCGTCATCCTCGGTAAAGTCCTGCGTATCGGCCTGCCCACCGGCTTGCAGATGGTGGTGCTGTCGCTCTCGGAGCTGGTCATCCTGGCGTTGGTCAATAGCCATGGTTCCCAGGCCACGGCGGCCTATGGGGCGGTGACGCAGATCGTCAACTACGTGCAGTTTCCGGCCCTGTCGATTGCCATCACTGCCTCGATCCTCGGCGCCCAGGCGATTGGCGCCGGGCGCTTGGAACGCATCGGGCCGATTCTGCGTACCGGGTTGCTGATCAACACCTGTCTCACCGGTGGCCTGATCGTGCTGGGCTACTTGTTATCCCACTGGTTGCTCGGGCTGTTCATCACCGATGACGCCGCACGCGTGAATGCCGAGCACCTGCTGCACATCATGTTGTGGAGCATCCTCGTGTTCGGCTTCCAGGCCGTGATCGGCGGGATCATGCGTGCCAGCGGCGTGGTGCTGATGCCGGTGGCGATCTCGATCTTCTGCGTGCTGTGCGTGGAGTTGCCGATGGCGTACCTGCTGAATGCGCACTTCGGCCTGGAAGGCGTTTGGATGGCGTTTCCGGTGACGTACCTGGCGATGCTGGGGTTGCAGACCGCGTATTACCGGTTGGTGTGGCGGCATAAACAGATCAAGCGGTTGGTGTGATAAAAGGATGCGCAATTTAAGGACAGAAGGCGTTTAAGTCATGGCAAACCCCTACGCCGAGTTATTCCAAGTCCCTGGCGCCCGGGCTTTTGTATTGGCCGGCATGCTGGCGCGTATGCCGGTGTCCATGACCGGTATCGGCATTATCACCATGCTTTCCCAGGTGCATGGCGGCTACGGCCTGGCAGGCTCGGTGGCGGCGGTATTCGCGTTGGCTACGGCGATTTGCGCGCCACAGGTATCACGGCTGGTGGACCGCTACAGCCAAGGCCGGGTGCTGCCGATTGCCGCGTTGATCGGTGGCGGGGCGCTGCTGATGCTGTTGCTGTGCACGCGGTTGCAGGCGCCGACCTGGACGCTTTTCCTGTCCGCCGCCTTGGCCGGTTGCATGCCGAACATGTCGGCGATGGTGCGGGCCCGTTGGACCGAGTTGTACCGAGGCCAGCCCAAGCTGCAAACCGCTTTTGCCCTGGAGTCGGTGCTGGATGAGGTGTGCTTTATCGTCGGCCCGCCGATTTCGGTGGGCTTGAGTGTGGTGCTATTCCCCGAAGCCGGGCCGCTGGTGGCCGCGTTGTTGCTGGCGGTGGGCGTCACCACGTTCGTCCTGCAACGAGCGACCGAACCCCCGGTGCATGAGCACCACGATCACCATGCCGGCTGGCTGATCGCGTCACCGTCGGTATTGATCCTGATGATCCTCTTGCTGGCCATGGGGGTGATCGTGGGTGTGGTGGATGTGGTCAGCGTGGCGTTTGCCCAACACCAGGGTCAGCCGGCGGCGGCGAGTATTGTGCTGTCGGTGTACGCCATCGGTTCATGCCTGGCGGGACTCGCCTTTGGCACTTTCAAGCTCAAGGCGCCGCTGCCGCGCCAGTTTCTGTTCTGCGGCGTGGCCACGGCGTTGACCACCTTGCCGTTGCTGCTGGTCACCAACATTCCAGGCCTGGCGGTGGCGATCTTTATCTCCGGCCTGTTCTTTGCCCCGACCCTGATCGTGTCTATGGCGCTGGTGGAGCGGATCGTCCCCGCCAGCCGCCTGACCGAAGGCATGACGTGGCTGATCACCGGCCTCAGCATCGGCGTGGCCATTGGTGCCGCCAGTTCCGGTTGGATGATCGACCACTTTGGCGCCGCCAGCGGGTTCTGGGTGGCGTTGGCGGCGGGCGCGGTGGTGTTGGGCTCAGCGGTGTTGGGGTATCGGCGGTTGGGTTGATCAACCCGTCGCTGGGCATGCCTCTGTGCTGTGATGTTGCAGGAATGCGTTCAGCGCCTTGATGAACAGGATCTTGCCGAACAGGCAGTTGTCTTCAAGGCTGGCCTCTATGGAGCCGTTGCAGGCTTTTCGTTTGAGTTGGTTGTTCACGTAATCAGTTCTCCTGAACGCAATGGTTCGATGATTCGGCGCCGAATGCAGTGCTTCAGTGCATTGCCGGGGCCGGGCCTGTGCAACGTGATCATTCTCGCTTTTGCACGGGTTTCCCGGGATTGACGTAACCCTTGATGACCCCTCGCTCCAACCCCTCTACCCGCCGCTAATTTTTCCCTCTCCGGTTCGTTTTATAGGGACGACGTGCCTTTGTGCTTCCTGCCTATTGCTCCGGACTCCAACAAATGAATGCTGAAGACTCCTTGAAACTTGCTCGCCGGTTTATCGGGTTGCCCCTGGAAAAACGCCAGCTGTTCCTGCAAGCACTGCAGAAAGAAGGGGTGGATTTCTCCCGGTTTCCGATTCCAGCCGGGGTGGAGGTGGAGGACCGTCAGGCACTGTCTTACGCACAGCAGCGCATGTGGTTCCTGTGGCAATTGGACCCGGCCAGCGGCGCTTACAACCTGCCGGGGGCGGTGAGACTCAAGGGAGCGCTGAGCTTAAGCGCGATGGAACAGGCATTCGCCAGCCTGGTGGCGCGTCACGAGACCCTGCGTACGGTGTTCCAGCGCCAGGCCGATGAGCGCCTGTTGCAAGTCGCCGTACAACCCTCATTGGCCATTGGACAACTCGACCTGACTGACCTGGCCCCGGCGGAACGCGAGCAGGCAGTGAATGACGCAGCCACCCGCCAGTCGCTGCTGCCATTCGACCTGGAGCACGGCCCGCTGCTGCGTGTGCAATTGCTCAAGCTTGGCGCCCAGGAGCATGTCCTGCTGCTGACCCTGCACCACATCGTCTCCGACGGTTGGTCGATGAACGTGCTGATCGACGAGTTCATCCGCTTTTACGACGCCCATGAGCGCAACGAGGCACCGCAATTGCCGGCGCTGCCGATCCAATACAGCGACTACGCCCTGTGGCAACGCCGCTGGTTGGAAGCGGGGGAGCAGGCCCGTCAATTGGAGTACTGGCAGGCGCGCCTGGGCGATGAGCACCCGGTGCTGGAACTGCCGACGGACCGTCCGCGTCCGGCCATGCCCAGCTATCAGGGCACCCGCCATAACTTCGCGATTGAGCCGGCAGTGGCGGCGCAACTGCGCGCCTGTGCGCAAAAGCACAACGTCACGCTGTTCATGCTGTTGCTCGGTGCCTTTAATGTGCTGCTGCACCGCTACACCGGCCAGGGCGATATCCGCGTCGGTGTGCCGATTGCCAACCGTAACCGCAGTGAAGTCGAAGGGCTGATCGGGTTTTTTGTCAACACCCAGGTGTTGCGTACCGAGCTGACCGGGCAAACCCGTGTTGCTGAGTTGCTGCAAGGCATCAAAGAGCACGCCCTCGGCGCCCAGGCCCATCAGGAACTGCCGTTCGAGCGTCTGGTGGAAGCCCTGAAAGTCGAGCGCAGCCTCAGCCATACGCCGCTGTTCCAAGTGATGTACAACCACCAGCCGGTGGTGGCCGATATTGCATCGGTCAGTACCGCCTCCGGCCTGGAGCTGGCGTTGGTGGAGTGGCAAGGCCGTACCACCCAGTTCGACCTGACCCTCGACACGTATGAAAAATCCGGCACCCTGCACGCCGCGCTGACGTACGCCAACGACCTGTTTGACGCGCCGTCCATCGCGCGTATGGCCAGGCACTGGATCAGCCTGTTGCAGGCCATGGTTGCCGATGGCGAGCAGCGCGTCGGCGAGTTGCCGATGCTGGCTACCCAGGAGAAGCAGGTGCTAGTTGAGGCCTGGAATCAAACCGCAGAGGCATATCCGACTGAGCGTGGCATTCATCAACTGATCGAAGACCAGGTCCAGGCCACACCCCACGCTCCGGCACTGGTGTTTGGTGCCCAAACGCTGACCTACGCCCAGCTCGATGCCCGTGCCAACCAGTTGGCTCACGCCTTACGCGAACAGGGCGTCGGTCCCGATGCATTGGTGGGGATCTGCGTCGAGCGCTCCGTGGAAATGGTCGTTGGCCTGCTGGCCATTCTCAAGGCCGGCGGCGCTTACGTCCCGCTTGACCCTGAATACCCCCAGGAACGCCTGGCCTACATGATCGAAGACAGCGGCATCCAACTGCTGCTCAGCCAGCACAGCCTGGTACCGTCGCTGCCCACCGAGGGCATCCAGGTGATCACCTTGGACCAGGCGCCTGGCTGGCTTGACGAATACAGCAGCGCATCGCCCGCCGTAGCCATCCACGGGCTGAACCTGGCCTATGTGATCTACACCTCCGGTTCCACCGGCAAGCCCAAGGGTGCCGGTAACAGCCACCGCGCGCTGGTCAACCGTTTGTGCTGGATGCAGCAAGCCTACGGCCTGGACGCCAGCGATGCGGTACTGCAAAAAACTCCGTTCAGCTTTGACGTGTCGGTGTGGGAATTCTTCTGGCCGCTGATGACCGGCGCGCGCCTGGTAGTCGCGGCCCCTGGCGAACACCGCGAGCCGGCGCGTCTGATCGAGACCATCGGCCAGCACTGCATCACCACCTTGCACTTCGTACCGTCCATGCTCCAGGCGTTCGTCCATGAGCCGGGCGTACAGGGCTGCACCAGCCTCAAGCGCATCGTGTGCAGCGGCGAAGCCTTGCCACTGGATGCGCAACTGCAAGTCTTCGCCAAGCTGCCCCAGGCAGGATTGTTCAACCTCTATGGCCCGACCGAAGCGGCCATCGACGTGACCCACTGGACCTGCGTCGACGAAGGCCGTGACGCCGTGCCCATTGGCCGCCCCATTGCCAACCTTGGCACCTACGTGCTCGACGCGCAGCTCAACCCAGTGCCCGCCGGCGTGTCCGGCGAGCTGTACCTGGGCGGCACCGGCCTGGCCCGCAGTTACCACCGTCGTCCGGCGCTGACCGCCGAGCGTTTCGTGCCCAGCCCTTTCGGTGACGGTGCGCGTCTGTACCGTACGGGCGACCGCGTGCGCCAGCGTGAGGATGGCGTGATCGACTACCTTGGTCGCCTCGACCATCAGGTCAAGCTGCGCGGCCTGCGCATCGAGTTGGGAGAAATCGAGACGCGCCTGATGCAACACCCAGGCGTGCGTGAGGCGGTGGTGCTGGTGCAGGGCGGCAAGCAATTGGTGGCCTACCTGGTGCTGGAAGGTGAAGCGCCGACCGACCTCAAGGCCTGGCTGCTCAGCAGCCTGCCGGAATACATGGTGCCCACCCACATGGTGCACCTGGCCAAGCTGCCGGTGACCGCCAACGGCAAGCTCGACCGTAAAGCGCTGCCGCTGCCGGATGCCGCGCCGCAACAAGCCTACATCGCCCCGCAAAACCCACTGCAACAAGCCCTGGCAGCGATTTGGAGCGACGTACTCGGCGTCGAGCAGGTCGGCCTGGAAGACAACTTTTTCGAGTTGGGTGGAGATTCGATCATCTCCATCCAAGTGGTCAGCCGTGCGCGCCAGGCGGGGATTCGCCTCAGCCCGCGCGACCTGTTCCAGTACCAGAGCGTGCGCAGTCTGGCCCTCGTCGCCACCTTTGAGCAGGCCAGCGTTATCGACCAAGGCCCGGTCAGCGGCGAGGTGCTGCTGACGCCGGTACAGCACAGCTTTTTCGCCCAGGCCATCCCGGCACGTCACCACTGGAACCAATCCTTGTTGCTGACCCTGCGCGAGGCCCTGGACCCGGTGCGCCTGGAAGCGGCGCTGACGCAGTTGATTAACCACCACGACGCCCTGCGCCTGCGTTTTGTGCAGCGTCCCGACGGCTGGCAGCAAACCCACGCTGCGCCCGTCGACGAGCCTGCGCTGTGGCACTCCCATGCCGCCGACGATACGCAATTGGCCGCGCTATGCGACGAAGCCCAGCGCAGCCTCGACCTGACGCAAGGCCCGCTGCTGCGCGCCGCCCTCGTCTCCATGGACGATGGCACCCAGCGCTTGCTGTTGGTGGTGCATCACCTGGTGGTGGATGGGGTTTCATGGCGCATCCTGCTGGAAGACCTGCAACAGGCTTACCGCCAGGCATCCTTGCCGGCCAAGACCAGTGCCTACCAAACCTGGGCGAACCAACTGCACACCCACGCGCAAACCCTCAGCGAACAACTGCCTTACTGGCAGGCGCAGTCCGTCGACGCCGAGCTGCCGTGCGACAACCCCCACGGCGGGCTGCAAAACCGCTTGGGCTGTAAGCTTGAAACCCGCCTCAACGCCGAGCAAACCCGCCAGTTGCTGCAAGACGCGCCAGCGGCTTATCGCACTCAGGTCAACGACCTGTTGCTGACGGCGTTGGCGCGGGTAGTCAGCCGGTGGAGCGGGCAGGCTGCGGCGCTGATCCAACTGGAAGGCCACGGTCGCGAAGATCTGTTCGACGCCGTCGACCTCACCCGCACTGTTGGCTGGTTTACCAGCCTGTTCCCTGTACGTGTGCAGGCGGACGGCGAGCTGTCGACCGCGATCAAGTCGGTCAAGGAGCAACTGCGTGCCGTGCCCGACAAGGGGCTGGGCTACGGCCTACTGCGCTACCTGGCGGCGCCTCAGGTGCGTGAAGCCCTTGCGGAGCTGGCCGCGCCGCGTATCACGTTCAACTACCTCGGCCAGTTCGATCGCCAGTTCGATGAGTCCGCATTGTTCGTGCCCGCCACACAAGGCAGCGGCCAGGCCCAAGACCCCGAAGCGCCATTGGCCAACTGGCTGACGGTGGAAGGGCAGGTGTATGGCGGCGAACTGGCGCTGCAATGGGGGTTCAGCCGCGAGATGTTCCAGGCGTCGACCATCCAGCGCCTGGCGGATGATTACACCGCCGAACTCAACACCTTGATCCAGCACTGCTGCGATACGCCCGTCGGGCAGGTGACGCCGTCGGACTTTGCGCTGGCAACCCTGACCCAACAGCAATTGGATGATTTGCCCGTGGACGGCCCGGCCATCGCCGATATCTACCCGCTGTCGCCCATGCAGCAAGGCATGCTGTTCCACACCCTGTACGAGCCTGAAGCCCAGGCCTATATCAACCAGCTGCGCCTGGACATTGAAGGCCTCGATCTGCTGAGCTTTGGTCGTGCCTGGCAGGCGGCGCTGGATCGGCATGACATTTTGCGCAGCAGCTTCCACTGGCTCGGCCTGGACAGCGCCCATCAAGTGATCCAGCGCCAGGGCGATTTGCAGCTGCACGTGATCGAAGACCCGCATGCTGACCTCGACGCCTTTGCCGACGCCGAGCGTCAGCGCGGTTTTGAGTTGAACGCGGCGCCCCTGTTTCGCCTGATGTTGGTGCGCGGTGCCGGTACGGGCTGGCACATGATTTTCACCAGCCATCACATCCTCATGGATGGCTGGAGCAATGCCCAGTTGCTCGGCGAAGTCATTGCCGACTACGCAGGCCACGTTTTGCCCGCACCGTTGGGGCAGTTCCGCGATTACTTGGGTTGGCTGCAGCAGCAAGCCTCGGGCGAAGTGTTCTGGCGCGAGGCCCTGGCACCGTTGCAAGCCCCAACCCTGCTGGCTGAAGCACTGCGCGTGCCGGTCGAAGGGGCGGGCATGGCCGATCATCACACCACTCTGGACAGCCAGTTCACCCGCGCGCTCGGCGATTGCGCGCGCCAGCACAAAGTCACCCTCAACACCCTGATGCAAGGCGCCTGGAGCCTCTTGCTGCAACGCTACACCGGCCAGGATTGCGTGGCTTTCGGTGCCACTGTTGCCGGGCGTTCGGCGCCGTTGCCAGGTATCGAGCAGCAACTGGGCCTGTTTATCAACACGTTGCCAATCATCAGCGCGGCCTCGCCGGCCCAGTCCGCCGCCACCTGGCTCGCGGAGCTGCAAGCGCTGAACCTCAGCCTGCGCGACCATGAACACGTACCGCTTTACGACATCCAGGGCTGGGCCGGTCAACAAGGTGCCGCACTGTTCGACACCTTGCTGGTGTTTGAAAACTTCCCGGTAGCCGAAGCGCTCAAGCAAGGCGCGCCAGCGGGCCTGACCTTCGGCAAGATGCACAACCATGAGCGCACCCACTACCCGTTGACCCTGGGCATCGAGCTGGGGACCGGCTTGCGCCTGGAGTTCAGCTACGACCGGGCGCGGTTCACCGAACAACACGTCGCGCAATTGAGCGCCAACTTGCAGCACCTGCTGGCGCAATGGGTGGCGGATATCCACGCGCCACTCGGCACCCTGCAACTGCTGGACAGCAGCACGCAAGCCTCGCTGCTCGCCATCAGCCAATCCCCTGGTACTGCGCCGCGGCCAATGCGTGTGCATGAGCGCATCGCCACCCAAGCCCAGGCCACCCCTGATGCGTTGGCGGTTCAGGCAGGCAGTGAACGCCTGAGTTACGCCCAGCTCAATCAGCGGGCTAACCGTCTGGCTCACCGCCTGCTGGAACACGGCGTGGGCCCGGGCCAACGGGTAGGTCTGGTTTCCCGGCGTGGCCCGCAGTTGATCGTCAGCCTGCTGGCCGTCCTCAAAAGTGGCGCGGCCTACGTACCGCTGGACCCCAACTACCCAGCCGAGCGCCTGAGCTACATGTTGGCAGACAGCCGTCTGAACCTGTTGCTCAGCGAGACCGGCTTGCTGGCTGATCTGCCATTGCCCCACGGGCTCAAACGTGTGGAGTTCAGCGCGCAGGGTGAAGAGCTGGCGAGCTACCCGTTGACCAATCCACCGAACCACGCCGCTGCCGCCGACCTCGCTTATGTGATCTACACCTCTGGCTCCACCGGCCAACCCAAGGGTGTGGCCATCGACCATGCTGCACTCGACCAGTTCTGCGACACAGCGGCCGATTACAGTGCGCTGACGCCTGCCGACCGCGTGCTGCAATTTGCGACGTTCAGCTTCGACGGGTTTGTCGAGCAATGCTACCCGCCGCTGTGCATCGGCGCGGCGCTGATCATGCGCGGCGATGAGCTGTGGGACGCCGGGTTGCTGGCGCAGCAAATCGTCGAGCAGGGCGTGACCCTGGCCGACTTGCCCGCGGCCTATTGGTACTTGCTGGCCAAGGAGTGCGCCGTCGATGGCCGCACCCTGGGCAACTTGCGCCAAGTGCATGTCGGCGGCGAAGCCATGGCCGTGGAGGGCGTACGTGCCTGGTACGAGGCTGGGTTGGGCAACGTTCGTCTGGTGAACACCTATGGCCCGACCGAAGCCACCGTGGTCTCCAGCGTGCATGACTGCCAGCTTGCAGATGCCAATGACGCCTTCGGCATGCCCATCGGGCGGGCGATCGACGGGCGCGCGCTGTACGTGCTGGACAGCGGGTTTGAATTGCTGCCGACCTGCGGCGTCGGCGAGCTGTGCATCGGTGCGGCGGCGGGCTTGGCCCAGGGCTACTTCGATCGCCCGGCGCTGACCGCCGAACGCTTCTTGCCGGACCCGTTCTCCGGCGTGCCGGGATCGCGGCTCTACCGCAGCGGCGACTTGGCTCGCTACAACGACAACGCGGCCCTGGAGTACGTGGGCCGCATTGACCATCAAGTGAAAATCCGTGGGTTCCGGATCGAGATGGGTGAAATCGAAGCCTGTCTGCAAGGCATGCCTCAGGTGCGCGAGGCGGCGGTGATTGCGCTGGACGGGCCGACCGGCGCGCAGTTGGTCGCCTATGTCGTGCCCCAGTCGGATGCCCTGGAGGCGCACGCCTTGACGGCGGCGTTGCGTCAGTCGTTGCCGGACTACATGGTGCCGAGTTTCCTGATGCTGATCGACGTGTTGCCCCTGAGCCCCAACGGCAAACTGGACCGTAAAGCCTTGCCAAAGCCGGATGTCAGCCAACGGCAAAAACACTATGTGGCACCCCGAACGGCCCTGGACATTCAGGTCGCCGAGGTTTGGCAAAACGTGCTGGGGCTGGAACAGGTCGGGCTGGACGATCACTTCTTTGAGTTGGGTGGGCATTCGCTACTGGCCACCCAAGTGGTCGCACGCTTGAAGACGCTGTTGGCCTGCGACCTGACCCTGCGTGACCTGTTTGGCGCGCCGCGACTGGCAGACTTTATCGCGGCGATCTCCACCCGCACCGGGCAGGACACGTCGCCGGCGCGCAGCCCGTTAGTGGCCCACGGCGAAAAAACCAGCGCGACACTGTCCCTGGTGCAACGCCGGCTATGGGTAGTGGAGCAGCTGTCGCAGGCCAGTGGCGCCTATGGCATGCCGCTGGCCGTGCGCTTGCGCGGCGAGTTGTCGGTGCCGCTGCTGGTCAGCAGCCTGGCACAGGTGGTTGCCCGCCACGAAACCCTGCGCACGGCCTACATCACCGACGAGGAGGGTGATCCGCTGGCCGTCATCGCCGCGCACGTGGAGGTCGACTTGCCGTTACTGGACCTGTCGTCCCTGGATCCCGCTGAACAGCAGCGCCGGGTCGCGGTCGCCGTTGAGGCGAACACCCGCCAATCCATCAGCCTGCTGCACGCGCCTTTGTTACGTGGACAGGTGCTCAAGCTGGGCCCCACCGAACATGTGTTGCTGTATTCGATGCACCACATCATCTCCGATGGCTGGTCGATGGCGGTGCTGGTCAATGAACTGGTGGGCTTCTATGGCCGGGCGAAGGCGGGTGTCGTTGAGCCGTTGCCGCCGCTGCCGATCCAGTATTCCGATTACGCCCTCTGGCAACAGCAACTGCAACGCACCGGCGTGCTGGCCGCGCAGGCGCGTTACTGGGAACAGGCACTGGCCGGTCACAGCGGCGTGTTGCAACTGCCCACCGACCAGCCGCGTCCCCAGGCGCCTACCCATGAAGGTCGCGACCTCGGTTTCACGCTGCCCGTGGCCTTGCATGAAGGGCTCAAGGCGGTGTCGGCGCGTGCCGGTGTGACGCTTTACAGCACGATGCTGGCCGCGTTCCAAATCCTGCTGCATCGCCTCAGCGGCAGCGATGACGTGCTGGTTGGTGCCGACGTTGCCGGGCGCCAGCAGCCTGAGCTGGAAGGTCTGATCGGTTTCTTCGTGAACATTCTGCCGCTGCGCTCGACCTTCGCGGCGCAGCAACCGTTCAGCGCTTTCCTGGCCACCACCCAAGGCACCGCGCTGGACGCTTTTGATCATCAGGACCTGCCCTTCGACATGATTGTGGAGGCCTCGCCGCGCCCGCGCCAACGGGGTTTCAACCCACTGGTGCAGGTGTTGTTCGTGATGAACAACCTGCCGGTGCAGGGTGGCCAGATGGACGGGATCGAGGTTGAGGTACTGCCCACTCGTGGCGGTTACTCCAAGTTCGATATGGCCCTGTTCATCGATGAGGATGCAGGCGGCCTGCACGGTACCTGGCAGTACGCCAGCGACCTGTTTGAACAACAACGCATAGAGTCATTCGTCAACGCCTGGACGGGAATTCTTGAACAGATTGTGTGTGATCCGAACATTCAATTAGGGGATATCACCATGCCTACCAACACCTTGGAACAAACCACGACGCCCGTACCGCCAGCCATCAAGGCCGACAAGCTGGGCAAGTTCCTGAAAAAATCCCAGAGCCGCACCGACAGGCCTGCCGGTGCGTTGATGCGTGAATCGCTGCTGGTACCCGGACAGGATTTTCCATTGCTGATGGAACCCACTGATCCGGGCCTGGACCTGGTGGCCTGGATCAAGGACAACCGCGCCCTGGTGGAAGAAAAACTGGCCCGCCATGCGGGGATTCTGTTCCGTGGATTTGCCCTGCGCGATATTCATGACTTCGAAGCGTTCGCTGAAGCTGTACAGCCGGGCCTCTATGGCCAATATGGCGACTTGCCGAAAAAAGAGGGCGGTAAGAACACCTACCGGTCCACGCCGTACCCCGAAAAGAAAATGATCCTGTTCCATAACGAAAGCTCCCATCAGGACCGCTGGCCGCGCAAGCAGCTGTTCTTCTGCGAACAGCCATCCCCAATCGGCGGCGCCACACCGGTGGTGGACTGCCGGCAGATGTACCTCAAGTTGCCGGCGGCGATCCGCGAGCGCTTCGAGGACAAGGGGTTGCTGTACGTGCGCACCTTTGCCGACAAGCTCGACGTTTCCTGGCAGCACTTCTTCAAGACCGACGTGCGCGCCGACGTCGAGGCGCGTTGCCGGGCTGCGGGCATCGCGTGGACCTGGCTGGACAACGATGAACTGCAAATCCGCACCCCGTGCCCGGCGATCATCCGGCACCCGGTGACGGGGGAAAAAACCTTCTTCAACCAGGTTCAGTTGCACCACATCTTCTGCCTGGACCCGGATGTGCGCGAAGACTTGCTGGCTCTGTTCGGTGAGCAGCGTATGCCTCGGCACGTGTACTACGGCGATGGCTCGCCGATTGAAGACGAAGTCATGGCCTTGGTGGGCGAGCTGTACGAAGCCTGCGCGGTGCGGTTCGATTGGCACAAGGGCGATGTCATCCTGCTGGACAACATGCTGGCTGCCCACGCACGTGATCCCTTCGAAGGACCGCGCAAGATCGTTGTGGCAATGGGCGAAATGATTGAACGCAGCGCGCTGCACCTAGCGCATAGCGAGACCGAAAAGGAAGAGGCCGGAGCATGAGTACTGCACAACAGGGAACCGTGGACGCGGGACTGGCGTTGCTGGTCGAGCAGCAACAGCATCTGGACGCACGGCAACAAGGGGCGAGCTGGGGGGATCTGACCCACTGCCTGAAACTGGATATTCGTGGCGAGCTGGACCCGGTGCGCCTGCAACACGCGTTGGATAGCCTGGCGGTGCGCCACGAAGCATTGAGTGCACAATTTGCGCCCGTCAGTGGTTATCACGGATTGCGCCAGCGGGTCGCGCCGGCTGAAGCGGTGAGCTTGACCCAGTGGCTCGACGTGGCGTCGCCCCAACAGGTGATTGCACGCCAACAGCAGTGGTTGCAGCAGCAACAGCCGCTAATCGGTGCGTTGTTGCAGCGCCTGGAAACGGACCACTGGCAACTGTTGATCGGCGTTTCGCGTTACGCCGCCGACGCCGGGACCTTGGCCCTGATCCAGCAGGAGTTGTTGGCCGCTTATGGGCAGCAAGGGTTTGAAGACGACGAGCCGGGGCAGTTTTCCCAGTACCTGGAATGGCGCAGCGAGGTGATCTTCGACGAAGACGCAGACACCGCCAAGGCTTACTGGCAGCAGTATCTGCAAGGGCACGAGGGGCTGGTCAGCGGGCCAGACTTGCCCTATCGCCTGACGTGCGCAGAAGTCCTGCCGGCAGAACGCTTGAGCGTGCCACTGGATCAAACGCTGTTGACTCGCCTGCGCACGGTGGGGCTGCCGCTGGACGTGCTGATGCACGCCGCCTGGTGGGTACTGCTGGCGCGCATCAGTGGTCGGGAGTCATTCCTGGCGGGATGGCGGCATGATGCGCGCCTGGACTATGATTTTTTCAGCCGCAGCCTGGGCCTGTTCGAGAAAACCCTGCCGTTGGCGATTCGCATTGATCCGGCCAGCACCTTCCGTGAGCTGGTGACCACCTTGGCCGCGCAGTTGGATCAGCACCGCACCTGGCAGGAATACTGGACACCGTTGTCATTCCCACAACAGGCCGCGCCTGCGGTCGGTTTTGGCAATCGGTGGGTTTCGGAACCGCGTGAGGTCGCTGGGATGGTTTGGGTGGGCAGCGACCTGCCGGCCCGTCTGCCTGAATTCGAGTTGGCCCTTCAGCTGGAAATCGCAGCGTCTGGCGAACCTCAAGGTTTATCACTGGACTTCAATCCCGCACGCTATACGGCGCCCGCCGTCGAGACGCTGTTGGGCCAGCTCCGCGAGTTGCTCCACAGCATCGCTGACAAACCGGATGAAACCCTTGCACGCCTGAACCTGTTGGGTGCCGACGAAAAGAGCCGGTTGCTCGCACTGAACCCGCCGGCGCAAATCATGCAAACGCCGCAGTTGTTGCCGCAACGTATCGCTGCGTGGGCTGATCAGACGCCGGATGCCGTGGCGTTGGTCGCTGCGGGCCAGGCCCTTAGCTACGCAGAACTGGACGCCCGTACTGCGCGCTTGAGTGCCGAATTACTGCGCCAGGGTGTGGGCGCTGGGTCGATCGTGGGCCTGGCGCTGCCGCGCTCGGCGGAACTGGTCGTCGCCATTCTTGCCACCTGGCGTGCGGGCGCAGCCTATCTGCCGCTGGACCCGCAATGGCCAGTGGCGCGCCAGGCTGAAATCGCACGGCACGCCGCCGCGAGCTTGATCCTGGTGACTCACGCGCCAGGCCAGGACGACCCGCTGACCGCGTTCAAACTGCTCAATCCGGGCGCATCAACCCAGGATGCCACGGTGGCCCCGGCGGTGTCCGTGCAGGCCCGTGACGTCGCCTATGTGCTGTTCACCTCCGGCTCCACCGGCCAGCCCAAAGGCGTGGTGATCGAGCATGGCGCGTTACTCAACTACACCGCGAGCAGCAGCCAGCAACTGGGCCTGTCCGCCTGCCGCCACGTTGCCTTTAGTTCCACGGTAGCGGCGGACCTGGGCAACACCGCCTTGTTCGGCGCGCTCTACAACGGCGCGACCTTGCATATAGCTGACGATGCGACCCTGCAAGATCCCCAGGGCTTCGCCGGGTTCCTGCGGGAAAACAGCATCGATTGCCTGAAAATCGTGCCTTCGCACCTGGCCGCCTTGCTTGAGGCTGATACCGCCGTATTGCCTGACACGCTGGTGCTGGGCGGTGAAGCCATCGGCGCGAGCCTGGTGCAGCGCATTCGCCAGCTGCGGCCCGACTGTCGCGTGTTCAACCATTACGGCCCCACCGAAGCGACAGTGGGTGTGATGGTGCATCCGTTACTGCCTGCGGAAGACGTGTCCCATGGCGTGCCGCTGACCCACGTGCTTCCCGGAAACCAAGTCTTCGTACTGGGCGCCGACGCGCAATTGCTGGCAACGGGTGAACTCGGTGAGTTGTTCATCGGTGGCCACCAGCTGTGCCGAGGCTACTTGCAGGGCGAGGCGGATGCAGACGCGTTTATCCATAGCCCGCTGGTGGACGGCGCGCGCCTTTACCGCACGGGAGACCTGGCCCGTTATCGGGTGGAGGGGGGCGTGCAGCTGTATGGCCGTCGCGATCATCAGGTCAAGGTGCGTGGTTTCCGCATTGAGCTGGCCGAGATAGAGGCGCAGTTGTTGCGTTTGCCCGAGGTCAGTGAGGCCGTGGTGGTGCTGGTGCAAGAGGAGCCGCAAGCGTTTGTGGTAATGCGTGCGGCGACGGCAGAGGACGTAGGGCCTCAATTGAAAAACCAACTGGCCCAGCATCTCCCGGCGGCCATGGTGCCTCGCCAGATTGTGAGCCTTGAACGCATGCCGCGCCTGCCAAACGGCAAGGTTGACCGCAAGACGCTGCAGCACGCTCAACCTGTGGTTTCCCAGGCGGTGTACGTCGCGCCACGGGATGCGCTTGAAACCCTGTTGTCCACGCGCATGGCCCAATTGGTCGGGTTGGAACGGCTGAGCATCGAGGAGGACTTTTTCGCCGCAGGCGGGCATTCCTTGTTGGTGATCAAGCTGGTGGCAGGCATCCGCAAACTGCTGCAATGCGAGATTCATCCCGGTGTGGTGTTTGATCACCCAAGCGTGGCGGCATTGGCGCGGGAGCTGCGTGAGCGTGAAACTGTCGCTGGGCAGTTGGAGAGAATCGCCCAGGCACGTTTGCGCATGGATGCAATGACACCTGAAGAGAAAGCGGCGCTTATGGAAAAGGCCAGGCAGTTGCAGGCGAGCAAGGAGCAGGGGTAGGGATGTAAAACGGGGCTGGCAATCAGCCCCGTTGTTTAATGGCGGGAACGGTCAAGTGTTGCTTAGCGCTGTTCCCCCAACCAACTCAACACGCCTTCATAAATGCCTGCAACCGCGCTGGTAATGCCGTTCATGCGCAGGAAGTCATGGGTCAGCCCCGACTGCACGTGCAGGCTGACCGCTGTGCCGCTCGCGGCCAGCATCTGGGCGTACGCCTGCCCTTCGTCATACAGCGGATCGTACTGGGCCAGGCTGATATAGGCCGGTGCCAGCGCAGTCAGCCCTTCGGCCAGCAACGGCGATACTCGCCAGTCCAGGCGCTGTTGGGCGTTCGGGCAATAGTGTTGGTAGAACCATTCCAGCGTGGCCGTTTCCAGCAGGTAATCCTCGGCATAGTGGCGATGGGAATCACGCTGCCGCGAGGTATCAGTGACCGGGTAAAACAGCAACTGGGCCCAGGGTTTGAACGCCAGTTGCTGCGGCGCCTTCACTGCGGTGATCGCCAGGACGGTCGCCAGCGTTGCCCCCACACTGTCACCCGCCAGGGTAATCCGGCGGTTGTCCAGTTGCAGGTTGCCGGCCTGTTCGGCCAGCCAATTGGCGGCGTCGAGGCTGTCATTCACTGCGGTCGGGAAGCTTGCCTGTGGCGCCAGACGGTAGCTGGGCGCGAACACCGCGTACTGACCGCTGGCCGCGAGCCTGCGGCAGATGGAGTCGTGGGAGTCCAGGCTGCCCACCACATAACCGCCGCCGTGGAAGTACGCAATCACCGGCAATTGCGCGGTGCCCGGTGCCCGGTAAAGACGGGCGGGCAGTGCATGGCCATCGCGGGCGGTGACCGTCAGGTGGGTGACCACCACCGACCCCGGCGGGCTGGGGTCGAGAATGGCCGAAGTCTGTTCGAACTCCCGCCGTGCCTGTTCAACACTCAGTGCGTGCATGGGGTGGCTTTTACCGGTCAGGCGACCCATCTGCGCCAATTCCAGAAAACCTTCGAGATCAGGGTCCAGGGGCATTGCATGTTCCTTGTGAAATAGGCTGAAGCGCCGCCCCTGACCATCAGGGGCGGCGACGTTTCAACTGGCTACGGGTTGCAGCGCCAGGTGCTGCAACAGACCCTGAAGCAGGGTCGGGTGGTTAAGCATGTCGTAGTGGCCGGCGGCGATCTGTTCATTGCTCCGGGCGCTGGCCAGGTTCGATGCCGGCTGGTCGGCAAGCGCCTTGGCCCACCAGCAATGGGCTTGCGCCCGGGTGGGCGGCAAGCCGTCCAGTCCCGTGGACAACGCCTTGAGTTTCATCGCTACCTGGAACGTGTGAGCCAGCTCCTCGGTGCTGATTGCGGCATACACCGAACGCGCGGCAGCGCCTGCCTGGACCTGTGCGATCAGTTGCTCCAGCACCGCGCTGTCCGTCGTCGCCCTGACGTCGAAGGCTGGCAAGTCCTCGGCCGCGAGGCCGAACAGTACCGCGAGGAACCCGCGCAAGTCCTCGCTCCAGTCGTCGCTCAAGACGTCTTCGCCAGTGGGCACAAAACTGTCCACTAGGCCGAGAAACTCCACACGTTGGCCCTGGCTTTCCAGCTCCTGGGCCACCAGCACCGCGAGGGTGCCGCCCAGCGACCAGCCCACCAGGTGGTACGGGCCGCTGGCTTGCTGCTGGCGGATGTACTGGCTGTAATCGATGGCCATGGACGCCAGGGAATCATCGTTCCACTGACGGTCCAGCAGCATGCGGCATTGCAGGCCGTAGACGCTGCGCTGTCCATCCAAGCGACGGGCCAGGGGCTCGTAGTCGAACACCGTGCCAAAACCGGCATGCAGGCAGAACAACGGCGAGCTGTGCGTCGTTTCACTGTTGAGCAGCAGCAGCGGATTAAGGCTGGCATCGTCCTCGGCAAACCCGGACAGCTCAGCGATGGTGGGTTTGCCGATCATGTCCCGCAGTTTCAGTTCGATGCCGATATCCGGCTGGCTGCGCACCTTCGACAGCACCTTGAGAATGCGCAGCGAGTCGCCGCCCAATTCAAAGAAGTTGTCGGTGACGCCTACGCTCTCCAACTCCAGCACCTCCTGCCAGATCGCTGCCAGTTGTGCCTCCAACGCATTGCGCGGTGCAACGAAGGCGCGGCCTTTGAAGTCCGGGTCAGGCAGGGCCAGGCGGTCCAACTTGCCGTTGGGGTTGAGCGGGAAGGCCGGAAGCGCGAGGATTTGCGCCGGCACCATGTAGTCGGGCAATTCCACCTGCAAAGCTGCACGCAGGCGTTCGCCCAGCCCGGCCGAAGCGTCGGCCACCACGTAACCGATCAGTTGCTTGCCGCCGGCCGTATCGCGGGCGACCACCACGGCGTCTTGCACGTCGGGGATCTCGCGCAGGCGTGACTCAATTTCTCCCAGTTCGATACGGAAACCGCGGATTTTCACCTGGTTGTCCAGGCGGCCAAGGTAGTCGATCACGCCGTCGGGGCGTTGGCGCACCAGATCCCCGGTGCGATACAGGCGTGTGCCGTCGGCAGCGAACGGGTCAACCACAAACCGTTCGGCGCTCAGGCCGGGCCGCTGGTGATACCCACGGGCAACGCCTTCGCCGCCGATGTACAACTCGCCCGCCACGCCATCGGGCACGGGGTTGAGGTGTTCGTCCAGCACATACAGGGTACGTTCACCGACGCGGGTGCCGATCGGCGCGTATACCGCGTTGCAGCGTTCGTTGGCACTCACTTTCCACAGCAGCGGGGTAACCACGGTTTCGGTGGGGCCGTATCCGTTGGTCAGGTACTGCGGCTTGAGCACGCGTTTGACCAGCTCGAAGTTGGCCTCGGCCACCGCGTCACCGCCGAAGCAGTAGATGCGCACGGGCGGTGGTGCATCGGTTTGGCTGGCGCCGTACTCGGCCAGCTGTTGCAGATACGCCGGAGGGAAGCAGGCGATGCTGATGCTGTGGGCGTGCAGCGCTTGCCAGGTTTCTTCCGGTGTCCACAGCTGGTTACCCCGCACCACCAGGCACCCGCCGCTTTGCAGTGTCGACAGCCAACGCTCCTGGGCACCGTCGAAGGCGAACGACATGAACAGCAATTCGCGGGTGCCGCTGTCCATCTCGTAACGCTCGGCAATCGCTTGGCAATGCATGCGAATTTGCCCATGGGTCACGGCGACGCCCTTGGGCTTGCCAGTGGAGCCCGAGGTGTAAATCAGATAAGCCAAGTTATCGTCGTGCACCTGCGGCGCAGGGCACGTCGCCGGCCAGTCCGACAGCGGCAGGCGATCCAGGTCGATAAGCGTCGCCTCGCCCAGGCCGTCGAAGCGCGACCGCAGCGAGTGCTGGCTGATCAGTACGCTCATGGCAGAGTCTTCGACGATCCACTGCACGCGGTCCTGCGGGTAGTCAATGTCCAGCGGCACGTAGGCGGCGCCGGTTTTCATGACGCCATAGAACGCGACAATGACGTCCACCGAACGCTCCAGAGCGACGCCAACGAACATCTCCGGCCCGATGCCCTGGGCCATGAGGCAGTGGGCCAGGCGGTTGGCCCGGGCATCCAGTTCGCCGTAGCTCAACTCGATCCCGTCGCACACCACCGCCACTGCGTCAGGGCGCTCCAGTGCGTGTTGACGGATCACCTGTGCCAGGTGGGCGCGTGGTGCCATGGTTGGGCTCAGCACGTTACGTTGCAGCAACAGTTGCTGTTCGGTGCCTGCCAGCATAGTGAGGCTGCCGACGTTGGCCTGGGCGTTGTTCAGCAGTTCCAGCAGCAGGGTTTCAAAGCTGCGCAGGATTTGTGCGGTGGCGGCCTCGGTAAAGCGGTTGCGCAGGTACAGGAACTCGATCTTCAGGGTGTCGCCGAGGTTGATCGCCAGGTCCATGGCAAAGTTGGTCACATCGCGGCTGCTGACGTCGCCGAAGCTCAGGCGTTCTTGCCCGGCTTCCTGCAGGCGTTCGTCCACCGGGTAGTTTTCAAACACCAGAATGCTGTCAAACAGCGGCTGGCCACCTTGGCCCGACCAGCGTTGTACGTCCGCCAGGGACGCGTGCTCGTGGTCGCGCACTTCCAGGTTATAGGCCTGCAACGCTTGCAGCCATTGGGCGACGGGCATGTGCGGTTGCGGGGTCTGGATAATGGGCAAGGTGTTGATAAACAGCCCGAGCATGTCCTCCGAGCCTGGCAGGCTGGCCGGACGACCCGCGACCGTCGCGCCGAAGCACACGGTGTCCTGGCCGGTATAGCGCTGCAACAGCAGTAACCACGTGGCCTGGATCAGCGTGTTCGGGGTGACGCGCAGACGTTGGGCTTGCTCACGCAAGTGTGCGGTTTGCAGCGCATCCCAATTCAGATACAGCGCCGCGTGGCCTTCCAATTCCATGGCCGGTTTGGGCGACAGGCTGTTGGCGAGGGACGAGGTGCCGTTCAAGTCCTGGAGCTTGGTTTTCCAGAACTGCTCCAGTACCGCCTGGGATTGATCTTGCAGCCAGCGGATGTAATCGCGGTAATGCCCGCGTTTGGCCGGTGCGGCCTGGCCGTTGTAGATCGCGAAGACTTCACCCAACAGCCGCGAGTTGGACCAGCCGTCCATGAGGATGTGGTGGCTGGTCCAGATCAGGTAGTGCGTTTGCGGGTCGAGCTGCACCAGGGTCAGGCGTGTGAGCGGCGCACGCAGAAGTTCGAAGCCACGGGCGCAATCCTGGCTCGCGAGCACCTCCAGGTCTTGGGCGTTGACGTCCCGTTGCTGCCAGTCGAGTACGTCGACAGGCATCGTCGCCGCGCGATAGACCACTTGCAGCGGTTCGGCCAGTTGGTTGTCGGCCCAGAACCCGGTACGCAGGATTTCATGGCGCTCAATCACGGCGTTCCAGGCTGCGGTGAACCGCGCAACGTCCAGGCCGGTGACCGAGACGGCCATCTGGTTCACGTACAGAGCGCTTTCCGGTGCTTCCAGTGTGTGGAACAGCATGCCCTGTTGCATCGCCGACAACGGGTAGACGTCTTCGACTTGTGGCAACGGCACCGGCAGGCGATCCAGTTGTGCCTGGCTGATCCGCGCCAGCGGGAAGTCGGACGGCGTGACCCCCACGTTGGCGGTGTCGCAGCAATGCTCGATCAGGGCCAGCAGCTCGCGCTTGAGGTCATCGGCCAGGTGCGCAATGGTCGCTTCGTCGAACATCTCCCGGCTGAATTGCCAGCCTAGGGTCAGTTCATCACCGTATACCTGGCCATTGAGGCTCAGCCAATTGCTCAGTGGCGCATTCAGCGCCTGCTCACGGCCGCTGCCTTCGGCGGCAGGGGCCAGCAACGAGCCCTGACTGGCATCGAAACTGCCGTCGAACTGGCCAAGGTAGTTGAACGTGATGCGTGGTGCCTGCAAGGCGCCGAGGCTGGCCCGTGCCTGCGGCGTGCCTAGGTAGCGTAGGGCGCCATAGCCAAGGCCTTTGTCGGGGATTGCCCGCAACTGTTCCTTGATCTGCTTGATGGAGTCGCCAAGGTTGGCGGCCGGCACGAGCTTGACCGGGAACAGGCTGGTGAACCAACCCACCGTGCGGGTCAGGTCGATGTCATCGAACAGGTCTTCGCGGCCATGACCTTCCAGCTCGATCAGGCAGTGCGGGGCGCCGGTCCAGCGGCTGATGACACGTGCCAGGGCCGTCAGCAGCAAGTCGTTGATCTGCGTTCGATAGGCCTTGGGCGCCTGCTGCAGCAATTGTTTTGTCTGCCGGGCGTCGAGGTGGGTATGCAGCGTGTGGCTGTGGCGATTATCCAGGCTGCCATGGGGACGTTCGCATGGCAGGTCGGGCGTGTTGGTGTCGAGTTGCGCCAGCCAGTAGTTCAGTTCGTCCTGGGACGTCTGGTTTTGCGCGCGGCGTTGCAGGCGCTCGGCCCAGGCCTTGACCGAACTGGTGCGGGCCGGCAACTGCACCGGCTGCTGGTCGCTGACCTGTTGATAGGCGTTTTGCAGGTCTTCAAAAAGAATCCGCCAGGACACGCCATCCACTGCCAGGTGGTGGATCACCAACAACAAGCGTTGGGTACCGTCAGCCAAGTGGATCAACAAGGCGCGGATCAGCGGGCCGTGTTGCAGGTCGAGGCTGCCTTGGGCTTGATCGCACAGGTCCGACAATTGCTCGGCGGTGGCGTCAATCTGTTGCAACTGCCAGTCGACCATTGGCCGGTACTGGGCGCTCCAGCCGCCGGGGTGTTGCTCAAAGCTCAAACGCAGGGCGTCGTGGTGCTCAATCACCGCGTGCAACGCCTGTTGCAGTGCCTCGGCCACCAGCGGTTGCGCAGGTTGGAGCAGTACTGACTGGTTCCAGTGATGGCGCTCAGGGATCGCCGTTTCAAAAAACACCTGGTGAATCGGCAGCAACGTGAGCGGGCCGGTGGCTGGGCCTTGATCGATCACCTGGGCACTTGCGCCGATACGGGCCACGCTGGCCAGGCCTTGCACGGTCTGGTGTTGGAACAGTTCCTTGGGTGTAAAGGCGATGCCTTGCTGGCGGGCGCGGCTGACCACCTGGATGGAGATGATGGAGTCACCGCCCAGTTCGAAGAAATTGTCGTTCAGGCCGACGCGTTCCAATTTCAGTACGTCTTGCCAGATGGCGGCAATCTGCTGTTCCAGTGGGCTGTGCGGCGCCACGTAGGCTTTTTGCAACAGGTTTGCATCAGGTTTCGGCAGAGCCTTGCGGTCCAGTTTGCCGTTGGGGCTCAGGGGCAGTTGGTCGAGGAAGATCAACTGGGCCGGCACCATGTAGTCGGGCAAGTGTTCGCTCAGGCGGTGTTTGATGTCGCTGCGCAGGTCAGCGGCGTCACGGGCTTGAGCGGGCACGGCGTAGGCGACTAACTGCCCGTCAGCCGCAATCACCACCGCTTCACGCACGCAGTCCAATTCCATCAGGCGGGTTTCGATTTCCCCCAACTCAATGCGCAGGCCACGGATTTTTACCTGGTGGTCGATACGGCCACGGTATTCGATCACGCCGTCAGGACGGTAGCTGGCCAGGTCGCCGGTGCGGTACAGGCGTTGGCCATCACCGAACGGGCTGGTCATGAAGCGTTCGGCGGTGAGGGCAGGGCGGCGGTGGTAACCGCGCGCCAGGCCTTCGCCGCCCAGGTACAACTCGCCGATGACACCGGCCGGCACCGGTTGCAGCTCGGCATCGAGGATGTAGGTGGTGAGGTTGGCGATCGGCTGGCCAATCGGCACGCTGGCCTTGCCTTCTTCGCGGCAGGTCCAATGGGTTACGTCGATGGCGGCTTCGGTGGGGCCGTAGAGGTTGAACAACCCGGCGTTCGGCAGCTTGGCGAACACCTGTTGTTGGGCGTCCACCGGCAAGGCTTCGCCGCTGCAGATGATGCGTGTCAGGCCGGTGCACTGGGCGACCTGTTCGTCCAGCAGGAACACCTGCAGCATCGACGGCACGAAGTGCAGGGTCGTGACCTGGTAACGCTGAATCAGGCTGATCAGGATGGCCGGGTCGCGATGATCGCCAGGCCCGGCAACAGCCAAACGGGCGCCGGTCATCAGCGGCCAGAAGAACTCCCACACCGACACGTCGAAGCTGAACGGGGTCTTTTGCAGCACCGTGTCGTCGGCGGTCAACCCATAGGCCTGTTGCATCCAGCACAGCCGGTTGGTCAGGGCCGAATGCCGGTTGCCGGCGCCTTTGGGCTTGCCGGTGGAACCTGAGGTGTAGATGACGTAGGCCAGGTTTTCACCGTCAACGGCGACCTCCGGGTTGGTGTCGGCATAAGCGCTGACGTCCAGTTGATCGAGGGTCAGCACCGGCAGCGCAGCCGGAATCGGCAGCTGCGTGAGCAGGTGCTGCTGGGTCAACAGCAGGCCAATGCCGCTGTCTTCGATCATGTAGCTGAGGCGGTCCTGCGGGTATTCCGGGTCCAGCGGCACATAGGCGGCGCCGGCCTTGAGCACGGCGAGCAGGCCGATGACCATCTCCAGGCTACGCTCGGTGGCGATACCGACCAGTGCATCGGGGCCGACGCCCAGTTCCATCAGCTTGTGGGCGAGCTGGTTGGCGCGCTGGTTGAGCTGGTGATAGCTCAGCTGTTGATCGCCGAACACCAGCGCCGTGGCATTGGGTGTGGCCGCCACTTGGGCTTCGATCAGTTGCTGGACGCTGTGGTGCAGCGGGTAGCGGGTGGCGGTGGCGTTCCACGCGCTGACAATGTGCTGCTGCTCGGCGTGGTCGAGCATCGCCAAATCTGCAACTCGCTGTTGTGGGTCGGCAATCAGGCTGTGCAGCAGCTGTTGCCAATGCCGCCCAAGGCGCTCGATGGTGGTGGCGTTGAACAGGTCGGTGGCGTAGGTCAGGGTCGCGCTCAAGCCTTCGGCCGATTCGCTGGTGCTGAGGGTCAGGTCAAATTGCGAGGTGCTGCCTTCCCAGTCCAATCCCTCGACCTGCAACGCCGAAGGCAGTGACGGACGTTCGGTGGCGCTGGGTTTGTCGGCACTCTGGTGGTTGAACATCACTTGGAAGAGCGGGTTGTGGCTGAGGCTGCGTTCCGGTTGCAAGGCCTCCACCAATTGTTCGAATGGCAGGTCCTGATGCGCCTGGGCATCCAATGCATGTTGCTTGACCTGTTGCAGCAGAGCCTCGACCCGCAGGTGCGAGCTGAACTCGGCTTTCATGACTTGGGTGTTCACGAAGAAGCCAATCAGCCCCTCGGTTTCGAGCCGGTTGCGGTTAGCAATCGGCACACCGACGCGGATATCGTTTTGGCCGCTGTAGCGGTGCAACAGAGTCTGGAAAGACGCCAGCAACAGCATGAACGGCGTCACGCCAACGCGATGGGCAAAGGCGTGCACGGCATCGCCCAGGCCGGGCGCCAGGGTGATTGACAGGTGGGCACCTCGGTAGCTTTGTTCCGCCGGGCGCGGGCGATCCGTCGGCAACTCCAATACGCTGTGTTCACCGGCCAACTGGCCGGTCCAGTACGCCAGTTGACGTTCGCGCTCGCCGGCTTGCATCCATTGCCGTTGCCAGGCGGCATAGTCGGCGTACTGGATGGGCAACGGTGCCAGTGCGTGAGGCTGTCCAGATTGGGCGGCGCCGTACAGGCTGATCAGTTCCTCCACCATCAACTGCACCGACCAGCCATCGGAAACGATGTGGTGCTGGGTCAGTACCAGTACATGTTCATCGTCCGCCAGACGCAGCAGCCTGACCCGCAGCAGCGGGCCGTTTTGCAGGTCGAACAGTTGCCGGGTTTCGTGCTCCACAAAGGCCTTGATCGTGGCGTCGTCCGGCGTGCCGTTCAGCGTCTCGACCACCAACGCCAGCGGTGCCTGGTCGGCGATGATTTGGCGGGGGTGTTCGTTGTCCACCACGAAGGTGGTGCGCAGTGCTTCGTGACGCGCGATCAGTTGATTGAACGCGTGCTCCAGCGCCGCGACATCCAGCGTGCCCTTGAGGCGCAGGGCGGCCGGCAGGTGGTACGCGGCGCTGTGCGGGTCCAATTGCCAGAGGAACCACTGGCGCTCCTGTGCGTAGGACAGGGGCAGCGATTGAGTGCGTTCGACGGGCACCAATGGCAGCTCATGCTGCCGCGCGCGACCGTCCAGGCCGGCGACGAAATCCCCGAGCACGCTGCGTTCGAACAGGCTGCGCAGGGCCACATCCAGCCCCAGGGCCTGACGCACCCTGGAGATGATCTGGGTTGCCAGCAACGAATGGCCGCCCAGTGCGAAGAAGTCATCCGTGAGGCCCACCTGCTCAAGGTTGAGCACGCTTTGCCAGATTCCGGCGACCTGGATTTCCAGGGCCGTTCGCGGCGCCACATAGTGGTTTTGCTGTTGGCTGGCATCCGGCTTGGGCAGCGCTTTACGGTCCAGCTTGCCGTTCGGGCTCAGGGGCAATACATCAAGGAACATCAGGAAGCCCGGGACCATGTAGTCCGGCAGCACGGCTGCCAGCGCGGCTTTGATCGACTGACGCAGCTCTGCGTGCGGCACGGCCGTGGCTTGAGGCACCACATAACCCACCAACTGCAAACCGCTGGCGGCCGGTTGGGCGAGGACGATGGCGTCTCGCACCACGTCGTGCTCCAGCAGTCGGGCTTCGATTTCGCCCAACTCGATACGGAACCCGCGAATCTTCACCTGATGGTCGATCCGGCCGACGTACTCGATCACCCCGTCGGGGGTGTAGCGCGCAAGGTCGCCGGTGCGGTACAAGCGGCCGCCACTTTGGCTGAACGGGTCGGGCATGAAGCGCTCGGCCGTCAGGTCCGGGCGATTGAAATAACCCCGCGCCAGCAACTCGCCGCCGATCACCAGTTCGCCCACCACGCCAATCGGCGCCGGGGCACCGCTGTCGTCCAGCAGGTAAATGCTGCGTCCGGCCAGGACCTTGCCGATGGGCATGGTCAAAGGCGTAGGGCGTGCGCCGGTTACATAGTCGGTGCAATCAAGGGCCGTGACCGTCACCGTGGCTTCAGTCGGGCCGTAGGTGTTGAGTAATTTGACGTGGCCAAGGCCGGCCTGGCTCCACGCGGCGAGGCCTTCTGGCGGCATGGCTTCACCACCGGCGTGCACTTGCTTGAGGCGCCCGTAATCCCGTGTGCCAGCCGCGGCAAAGTCCTTGGCCAGCAGGTTCCAGTAGGCCGTGGTGAGGTCGACCACGCTGATCTGGTGCTTGATCAGGGCGTGGTAGAAGGTCTCGGTGTCCCAGATTTCGGTGCCGCGCAGCACCACCGACGCGCCGCAGATCAGGGCCGGGTACAGCTGCTCGACGAAACCGTCGAAGTTGAAGGTGGAAAACTGCAGGATGCGGTCGCCGCCATTGAGATTGAAGAACCCCAACGACACGTAGGCATGGCGAGTCAGCGAGGACTGGTTGATGCCCACGCCTTTTGGCCGGCCAGTGGAGCCGGAGGTGAACATCACATAGGCAAGGTTATCGGCATGGGCACGATTGACCAGGTTGCTGTCGTCCAGATCGACCCAGGCTTGGTTCTGGTCCAGGCACAGGTGCGCCACATCGGCAGGAATCTTCAGGCGTTCGCGCAAGTGGCTCTGGGTCAGCATCAGTTGCGTGCCGCTGTCTTCGATCATGCACAGCAACCGATCCTGCGGGTATTCAGGGTCCAGGGGCACGTAGGCGCCACCGGCCTTGAGCACCGCCAGCAAGCCGATGATCATGTCCAGGCCGCGCTCCACGGCAATCCCCACCAGCACGTCGGGCCCGACGCCCAGGCTCACCAGATGGCGAGCCAGGCGATTGGCCTGGGCGTTGAGTTCGGCGTAACTCAACTGGCGGTCTTCGAAGAGCAAGGCCGGGGCTGATGGTTGCTTCGCCACCTGGGCTTCAAACAGCTGATGAACCCGTTGTTCACTTGGGTAATCGAGGGTGGCACTGCTCCAGTCATGGAGCATCAGGTGCCGCTCTTCATGCCCAAGCATGTCCATTTCACCCAGGCGTTGCTGCGGGTTACGGACGATGGCCTGCAACAGGTTTTGCCAATGCCCGGCCAGGCGCTGGACGGTTGAGGCTTCAAACAGGTCGATCGCATAGGTGAGGGTGGCCAGCAGATCGTCGGCGGACTCGGTGGTGTCCAGCGAGAGGTCAAACTGGGTGCTGGGTAGCGTGCCTTCCAAGACTTCAAGGCTCAGGCCGGGCAGGCTGACGCTGTTTTGCGGCTGCACGCTGGCATGGTTGTACATCACCTGGAACAGCGGGCTGTGGCTGAGGCTGCGCTCCGGTTGCAGGGCTTCCACCAGTTGCTCGAAGGGCAGGTCCTGATGAGCCTGGGCTTGCAAGGCGTGGTGTTTGACCTGTTGCAGCACGTCGACAAACCGCGCCTGGCCGTTGAGCTCTGCGCGCAGCACCTGGGTGTTGACGAAAAACCCGATCAGCCCTTCGGTTTCCACGCGGTTGCGGTTGGCAATCGGCACACCGACACGGATGTCGGTTTGCCCGCTGTAGCGGTGCAACAGGGTTTGGAACGAGGCCAGCAACAGCATGAACAACGTCACGCCTTGCTGCTGGGCCAATTGCTTGAGCGACTGATTCAGCTCGTGGCCCAGCGCCAGTTCCAATTGGGCGCCGCGGTAGCTTTGCTCCGACGGCCGGGTGTGGTCGGCGGGCAGTTCCAATACCGTCTGCTCGCCACCCAACTGTTCGGTCCAGTAGGCCAGTTGGCGCTCGCGCTCTCCGGCCTCCATCCACTGGCGCTGCCACACGCCATAGTCGGCGTATTGGACGGGCAGGTCAGGCAGGCTGACGGGTTGCTGCTGGCTGAAACCGGCGTACAGGGCAATCAGCTCCTGGATCATCACGTTGATCGACCAGCCATCGGAGACAATATGGTGCTGGGTGAGGATCAGGACGTGATCGTCATCCGCCAGTTTCAGCAGTTTGACCCGCAGCAGCGGGCCATGCTGCAAGTCGAACAGCTGCTGGATTTCGTGTTCAACACACGCCTGGATCGCCTGCTCGTCTGCGCCCAGCCGTGACTCGACGGTGATCGCCAGCGGAGCGTGGGCGGCGATCCGTTGCACGGTACGCTCGCCGTCCTGGGTGAACGAGGTGCGCAGGCTTTCATGGCGCTCGATCAGGTGGTCAAAGCTGCGCTGCAGTGCCTGGGTGTCCAGATGGCCGCGCAGGCGCAGGGCCGCCGGTATGTGATACGCGGTGCTTTGAGGGTCCAGTTGCCAGAGGAACCACTGGCGTTCCTGGGCGTAAGACAGGCGCAGCGGCTGGTCGCGCGCGACCCGGACCAAGGGCGGCTCGTGGCGGACCGGTTCCTGCGCCAAGGTGGCGACGAACGCCTGCAAGGTGCTGCATTCGAACAGGCTGCGCAGGGGCACATCGGTGTTCAGGGCATGACGCACACGGGAGACGACCTGGGTAGCCAACAGTGAATGTCCGCCCAGCTCAAAGAAGTCATCGTGCAGGCCGACGGCTTCACGCTTGAGCACGTCTTGCCAGATGGCGGCGATCTGCTGTTCCAGTGGGCTCTGCGGCGCCACGTAGGCTTTTTGCAACAGGTTTGCATCAGGTTTCGGCAGGGCCTTGCGGTCCAGTTTGCCGTTGGGGCTCAGGGGCAGTTGGTCGAGGAAGATCAACTGGGCCGGCACCATGTAGTCGGGCAAGTGTTCGCTCAGACGGTGTTTGATGTCGCTGCGCAGGTCAGCGGCGTCACGGGCTTGAGCGGGCACAGCGTAGGCGACTAACTGCCCGTCAGCCGCGATCACCACCGCTTCGCGCACGCAGTCCAATTCCATCAGGCGGGTTTCGATTTCCCCCAGCTCAATGCGCAGGCCACGGATTTTTACCTGGTGGTCGATACGGCCACGGTATTCGATCACGCCGTCAGGACGGTAGCTGGCCAGGTCGCCGGTGCGGTACAGGCGTTGGCCATCACCGAACGGGCTGGTCATGAAGCGTTCGGCGGTGAGGGCAGGGCGGCGGTGGTAACCGCGCGCCAGGCCTTCGCCGCCCAGGTACAACTCGCCGATGACACCGGCGGGCACCGGTTGCAGCTCGGCATCGAGGATGTAGGTGGTGAGGTTGGCGATCGGCTGGCCAATCGGCACGCTGGCCTTGCCTTCCTCGCGGCAGGTCCAGTGGGTTACGTCGATGGCGGCTTCGGTGGGGCCGTAGAGGTTGAACAACCCGGCGTTCGGCAGTTTGGCGAACACCTGTTGTTGGGCATCCACCGGCAGGGCTTCGCCGCTGCAGATGATGCGTGTCAGGCGGGTGCACTGGGCGACCTGTTCGTCCAGCAGGAACACCTGCAGCATCGACGGCACGAAGTGCAGGGTTGTCACCAGGTAACGCTGAATCAGGCTGATCAGGATGGCCGGATCGCGATGATCGCCAGGCCCGGCAACGGCCAAACGGGCGCCGGTCATCAGCGGCCAGAAGAATTCCCACACCGACACGTCGAAGCTGAAAGGGGTCTTTTGCAGCACCGTGTCGTCGGAGGTCAACCCATAGGCCTGTTGCATCCAGCACAGCCGGTTGGTCAGGGCCGAATGCCGGTTGCCGGCGCCCTTGGGCTTGCCGGTGGAACCTGAGGTGTAGATGACGTAGGCCAGGTTTTCACCGTCAACGGCGACTTCTGGGTTGGTGTCGGCATAAGCGCTGACGTCCAGTTGATCGAGGGCCAGCACCGGCAGCGCAGCCGGAATCGGCAACTGCGTGAGCAGGTGCTGCTGGGTCAACAGCAGGCCAATGCCGCTGTCCTCGATCATGTAGCTGAGGCGGTCCTGCGGGTATTCCGGGTCCAGCGGCACATAGGCGCCGCCGGCCTTGAGCACGGCGAGCAGGCCGATGACCATCTCCAGGCTACGCTCGGTGGCGATACCCACCAGTGCATCGGGGCCGACGCCCAGTTCCATCAGCTTGTGGGCGAGCTGGTTGGCGCGCTGGTTGAGCTGGCGATAGCTTAGCTGTTGATCGCCGAACACCAGCGCCGTGGCATTGGGTGTGGCCGCCACTTGGGCTTCGATCAGTTGCTGGACGCTGTGGTGCAGCGGGTAGCGGGTGGCGGTGGCGTTCCACGCGATGACAATGTGCTGCTGCTCGGCGTGGTCGAGCATCGGCAGTTCGGCCAGTCGCCGCTGCGGCCCGTCAACGAGGCTTTGCAGCAAGCGCAGCCAGTGCTGTCCCAGGCGTTCAATCGTCGCCGCGCCGAACAGAGCCGTGCTGTACTCGATGCTCGCCGTGATCTGTTGTGGCGTGTAGTCCACGTCCATCGACAGGTCGAACTTGGCCTCATGTTGCGCCACCGGCAGGAACGCCAGGCTCAGCTCACCCAGCGTCAGAGCGGCCGGTTGATCCTGGCTCACCCGCCAGTTGAACAGGGTCTGGAACAACGGGTTGGCCTGAGTGCTGCGTTGCGGCTGCAAGCGCTCGATGATCAGTTCAATCGGGTAGTCGGCATGTTCCATCGCCGCCCGCGATTGCTGGCGCAGCGCTTGGAGAAACTCGCCTGTGGTCAGGTCGTCGGTGAGTTGCGTGCGATAGATCTGGCTGCTGACGAAGAACCCCACCAGGTCCTGGGTCTCGCTCTGATTACGGCTGGCATTCGGCACGCCAACGGTGAAATCCTGCTGGCCGCTGTAGCGACTGAGCAGCAGTTGCCAGGTGCCCAGCAGCACGATAAACGGCGTCAGGTCCTGTTGCTGGCAGAAGCTGTGCAACTGTTGGCTCAGGGCTGTGGGCACTGACAGTTGAAGATTGCCGGCACGGTGTTGTTGTTCGGCATTGCGGGGGAACTCGGTAGGCAGGTCCAGCGTGGGAATCTCCCGTCCCAGGTAACCCGCCCAATAGTCGGCGGCCCGCTGTTGTTCGGGTGTGTTCGGGTACTCCTCGCGCTGCCAGCGGGCGTAGTCCGCGTACTGGATCGCAGGTCGCGCCAGCGGCGTGGTATCGCCCTGGCCAGCGCGTTGGTAAGCCTGGATCAGGTCGTGCATCAGGATCGGGTTGGACCAGGCGTCCGAGACGATGTGGTGCATGTTCAACAGCAGGATATGCTCGTCGCGCTCAAGGGTGATCAGGGTGGCGCGAATCAGCGGGGCTTGCCCCAGGTCAAACGGTGCACCGGCCTCGGCGGCCAGGCGCTCAGTCACGGCGGTGCTACGGGCGTGCGGTGCCAGGCCTGAGAGGTCCTCTTCGCGCACGTGGATGCGGGCTTGCGGGTCAAGCACTTGCCGGGGTTCATCATCGACGGTCTGGAACGCGGTTTTCAGCACGTCGTGCCGGTCGATGATCTGCTGCAAGGCCGCGGCGAGCGCCGATGTATCCAGCGGCCCGCGCAGGTGCAGCGCGTTGGGAAGGTTGTAGGCGCTGCTGTCGGGCGAGAGTTGTTGCAGGAACCACAGGCGTTGTTGGGCGAAGGACAGGGGAGTGGGGCCGCGATGGGTGGAAGCCTTGATGGAATGCTCTGAACCGACGTCGTCGGCCATCAACAAAGCCAGCAAGTCGTCGTCGGGGAGTTGATTCAGTGGGTTCATGTTTGGTCTCGTCGCCATCGGCTGCGTAAATATGCGTTGTCAGAAAGACGAAGCGTGGCCGACGAGATTTAGGTGTGACGTGGGACTTGGCAGGCAGCGGCGAGCGGCAGGGCGCTCGCCGGAGGGGGAGGTCAGGCGAAGGCTTTTTCGGTAATGACGCGCCCGGCTTCCATGCGCACCAGTTGGTCGGCGATATCGAAGTAACGATCATCGTGGGAGATCACGATGATGGTCTTGCCCAGGCGCTTGAGGTCCGGCAGCAGCTCTGTGTAGAACACGCGGCGGAAGGTCGGGTCCTGGTCGGCGGCCCACTCGTCGAAGACCAGCACTGGACGCTCGTCGAGCCAGGCGTTGATCAGCGCCAGGCGCTTGCGCTGCCCGGTGGAGAGGTCGGTGGTGGTGAAAGCGCCATCGCGGATGCTGACCTTGTGCGCGATTTCCATGCGCTCCAGGTATTGGTTGGCGTCGTCCGGCAGGGCTTTATCGCTTTGCACCAGTTCGTCGAACAGGTAGTAGTCGGCAAAAATCGTGGTGAACATCTGCCGGTAATCATCCAGGCCATGGGCGTCCACCGTTGTGCCGTTGAGGCGGATCTCACCTTGCTGCGGGGTGTACAGGCCTAGCAGCAGTTTGATCAGGGTGGTCTTGCCGCAGCCGTTTTCGCCGACGATAAACAGGATTTCCCCAGGCTCGATGGTCAGGTTCACCGGGCCCAGCTTGAAGGGCGCGCTGCCTTCCACGGGCGGAAACGCGTATTGCACGTCGCGCAATTCCAGATGCTTCATGGTCGGCGTGCGGCTCTCATCGGCGTCAAGCAGCAAGTGCGGTTCCGGCGACGAGAAGCGTTCGGACAGGTCGGCAATGCGTCGAAAGGCGATCTGCGCGCGGCTGATGATCGGCAGGTTGGCGATCAGGTTTTCCAGCGGGCCTTTCATATAGAGCAGCACCAGTACAAAGCCGCTCATCATGGCCGGGTTGTTGCTGGGCCAGAACGATTGCAGGGTCAGTGCCAGGCCGATGACCACAAAGAACAGCATCGAACCCAGGCTCTTGGCGATCACGAAAATATTGATCGAGCGCACGTGGGTGTCGCAGATGTGGTCGGCGGTGGCCTGGATGTTGCGGGTCAGCATCGCGTGACGGCGCTTGCGATGGATCCGCAGTTCCTTGGCGCCTTCGGCGATGGCCGAGTAATGCTTTTGCAGGTTGTCTTCAGCTTCCCGCGCGGCGTAGAAGCCCTTGATGCCTTTGCTTTGCGCGATGAACTGGATCGCCGAGCCGATGCCGATGGCCAGCAGGGTCATGATGAAGATCGGCAGCGAGAGGCTCGCCAGGTAGCCCAGGCAGCCGAGGATAACGGTGATGGAAATGGCCAGCGGAGCGAAGGCGAAGGCGAAGTCGCTGATGGTGTCGACGTCGTGGGTCAGTACCGGAATAAGGCGGTGGCTGCGGTAGCGTTCGATCTGTTCGATTGGCGCTGACAGCACCTTGGCGCCGAGGTCCTTGCGCAGCCTGGCGATGACTTTTTGGCCGACGAAGTTGCTGCCGATGTCGGCGGCAATGCTGCTGAGCAGGGCGAGTAGGCACAGCCCGGCAAAGGCCAGGACCACTGCGGTGGTGAGGCCGGACTCGCTGTGCAGGCCCTGGTTAACCGTGGCAAGCAGAGCCGTGACGCTCACCCCTCCAAGGATGCCGAACAGAATCGACAGAATGACGGTGTAGCGATAGGGCTTGAGCAGGCTCAAGAGTTCGCTGAGGGCGCTACGCGGTTTTGCAGTCATGAAACTACCTCGGTCGCGACGTGGCTACGTGCTAAGGGCGAGTGGAGGCCCGGCGATCCATTTGATCGCTCGCGGGCTTTTGTAGAAGACGTTTCGACTACGGCGCGATTTAGCCTCATTGCGTTGAGCGCGGGCCCTAAATTTATCCGCCAGCCCCACGTTATAGATTGGATGCGGCCATGTTTCATGGCCGGCACCCGTAGGCCGGTGCGCCGATCCCTTCCCATGGACGCTTTCATTTCTATGAGCAGGCGTGCTCGGCCCTCAATGTCCCTGGCGGTTGAGGGTTGAGCGCGTTTAGAGGGGTGGTAAAAAAAAGCAGGTAAATGAGTCTGGTTTTCATTACCTGAACCGTCTTATTAACCAGAGGCGCTCAAAGACGCCACTAATTTCTGCCAAACACACGCCTCATTGTTCAAGGATTGCTGTCGATGCCTTATCTCCTTTGGTTGTCTACGCCCAAGCATTACGCGCTGAAGAAATTGCCGCAGACCGTGCGTCTGATGATGTTGGGCGCCGCGCTGGCTGTGCCGGCTGCCGCCACATTGATGCCGAGCGTCGCACTTGCCCAGAGCGAAGCCGGCAAGGTTGCCTTCGCGATTCCGGCCGGTAAATTATCGGATGCGCTGATGGCATTCGGCTCGGCGGCCGGTGTCTCGATTTCCTACGATCCAGCGATCGCCAGCCAGCGCTCCACTCCAGGGTTGAAAGGGCAGTTTGGCGTGGATGAAGGCCTGTCTCGACTGTTGTCGGGCAGTGGCTTGCAGGCCAGTCGCGAAGCCAGCGGCAGCTATATCGTGATGGCGCCATCCAGCGGTTCGGCGCTGAACCTAGGCGCGACCACGATCAGTGCCGAGGGTCTTGGGGAGACGACTGAAAACACCGGTTCGTACACCACGGGAGCAACCAGCACCGCCACCAAGCTTCCCTTGTCCTTGCGCGAAACGCCGCAGTCGGTGAGCGTGATTACCCGTCAACTGATGGACGACCAGCATCTTTCGACGCTTAACGAAGTGATGGCGTTCACGCCGGGTATCAGCATCAACCACCGCGACAGTGAGCGTTATTCTTTCTATTCCCGTGGCTTCTCAATACAGAACTTTCAGTACGATGGCATTCCGTCGCAAGTGGCCAACGAGTCACAGCAGTACACCGGCCCACTGTCGGACATGGCTATCTATGACCGCGTTGAAGTTGTGCGCGGCGCGACCGGCCTGATGAGTGGTGCAGGCACTCCATCCGCCACCGTCAACCTGGTGCGCAAGCGTCCTACCAGCGACTTCCAGGCATACGTTTCCGGAGAGGCGGGGGCGTGGGACCGCTACCGCTCCGAAGTTGACGTCTCGGGTCCGCTGACAGAAACCGGCAATGTGCGTGGACGTTTCGTCGCGGCTTATCAGAAGCAAAATTCGTTCATTGATTGGTACAAGCAAGAAAAGCGTGTGATGTACGGCGCCCTGGACATCGACTTGAGTGATGACACCACGTTACGCACCAGCCTCGATTACCAGAACAACAACGCCGATGGCACGACTTATGGGCATATCCCGTTGTTCTACAACACCGGCAAACAGACTAATTTCTCCCGTTCGTTCAACCCTGCCAGCCGTTGGGCATTCCAGGACAACACCAGCTATAACTTCAGCACCATGCTGGATCACAAGCTGGCTAACGACTGGAGTTGGAAAACTGCTTACAGCCACCAATACAGCTATCGCAAAGGGGAGGGGGCTTCTGCCAGTAATGGCGCGCCAGACCCAGTGACAGGCGTCGGCGCAAATGCCTATATCAGTCGTCTGGACAGCTACCAGACTCAAGACACCCTGGATACCTTTGCCACCGGCCCGTTCACTTTGGGTGGGCGTCAGCATGAGTTGGTAGTGGGTGCCAGCACTTCGCGCACGCACCTGAACTTTCCGGACTACGTCAGCACTGGAGCCGATGGCGACTTCGCGGCGGTGGACAATATTTTCGCCTGGGATGGCCGTCAGTTCGCTCGACCGAAGTTCGTCGAAAATGGCGGAACGGTTACGAGCCTTCAGCAAAGCGGGGTTTACACTGCGGTGCGTCTGAAGCCATTCGATCCGTTAACCGTAATTCTTGGTACTCGTGTCAGCTGGTGGGATCAGGAAGACCGCGTCACGAGCATTTCGAATCAGAGCAAAGCCACTGACAAAACTCGTAAAACCGGAGTTGTCACTCCCTATGCGGGGATTGTCTACGAGTTGAACGACACCTATTCGGCGTATGCCAGCTACACCAACATCTTCTTGCCGCAGACGTTCTACAAGACGGTTGACGACAAGTCCCTGGAGCCGCTGCAGGGTGACAACTACGAGATTGGCTTGAAAGGCGAATTCTTCAACGGTGCGTTGAACGCCAGTATCGCGTTGTTTGATGTAGAGCAGAAGAACAGCCCTGAGGAGGTCTTCAATCCCAACTCCAACAAAACAGCCTATAAGGCTATCAGCGGCACCAGCACTCGTGGTGTCGAGACCGAGATTTCGGGCGAGTTGACCAAGGGTTGGAACATATTCGGTGGCTACACCTATCGTGAGTCTCACGACAAGAATGGTGAGCGTGTCCAGACCAACCAGCCTTCCAACCTCCTCAAGCTCGGCACTACCTACCGCTTGCAGGGCGACCTGGAACGTCTGACCATTGGCGGCAACGTTACCTGGCAGAGCAAGATGTACGCCGAGGGGCAAGTCCCTCAATACACCGGCCCTACCTACAAGGCAACGCAGGATCCGTTTGCAGTAGTGGGGCTGTTGGCGAACTACAAAGTGGATGAGCACCTGACTGTTGGTCTGAATGTGAACAATCTGTTCGATAAGAAGTATTACGACGGTATTGGTACATTCACTTCGGGCTCCTACGGCGAACCTCGCAACGCAATGATCAACGCCAAGTACGCGTTCTGATCCACCGGGAGCCGGCACGTGTGCCGGCGCCCTCCAGACATAAAAAAACCGCCTGGCTCATGCCAGGCGGTTTTTTTTGCCGGTTTCAGTGTGCGTAATCAGAGATCACGCATAACCCTGAAGCCGATCCAGTCGCCCCGCGTCTGAGGGTAGATAGTGTTGCGGTTGCCCGAGCGCGAAAATACCGGTGCTTCACCCCAGTCATTGCCGCGAATCTGATAGGACTCGCAGTTAGGTTCTACCCAGGCACTGCCGTCGGCAGGGGCGCCGATGTAGTTGGTATGTTCGCAGTCGGCGACGCGCTCGTAGACGTTGCCGTGCATGTCGTACATGCCGAACGCGTTCGGCGGGTAGCTGCCCACTGGCGACGAGTAGCTGTAGCCGTCCGCAGGCCCGTAGGTGTTGGCGTGTTCGGCGATGCTGTAGCCCTTGCCTTCATCGAAGGGGAACGGGAAAGGCCCGGTGGAACCGGCACGGGCGGCGTATTCGCGCTGGGCTTCGCTGACCATTTGGTAGTGTTGGCCGGTCTTTTTCGACAGCCAGGCGACGTAGGCCTTGATGTCGTCCATGTCCATGCACACCGCCGGCTGACGTGGGCCTTGTGGGTAGCGCGGCTTGCTGGCGATGCATTCGCGGCCGGGGCGGGTGTCACCATTGGCGATCTTCACGCCGGTCTGGCGCACATAGCTGTCCCATTCACCGGCAGTGATGTGGAAGCGGCTCATGGCGAACGGTTTGGCGAAGGTCACGTCATGCATCGGGCCTTCATCCGGCTCGCGACCGACCTCATCCTCAGGCGTCCCCATGGTGAAGGTGCCGGCGGGCAGCACGACCATTTCCGGGCAGTCCTTACAGTCCTTGAACACTTTGCCCGGCTGTGGCGCGGCGGCCTGGGCCACGCCTGGCAGCAGGGCGCTGCACAGGGCGGTGAGCGCCAGAGTGGTCAAGGGTTTGAGTCGGAATGGAATCATGTGGGCATCTCGTTCAAAGGGAAAAGTGAGCGTCACACCCGCTGGCGCAGCAGTGTCATGAACCGCTGGATTTCGTCGGCGTTATTGAGCAGGCCAGGCGAGGTGCGAATCACGGGGCCGACATCACGGTCCACCGAATCGATCACCACACGGTGTTTCATCATGTGGGCCACCACTGCTTCACTGTCCTGGCCGTTGATTCGGAAGAAGGTGAAACCGGCGGACAGCGCGGGGTTGCGCGGGGTGACCAGCTCGACCTGTGGCTGCGCCAGCAATTGGTCTTTCAGCTCGGTATTCAGTCCATGGATGCGTGTCTGCACCTGGGCTTTGCCCAACTGCAAGTGCAGCTTGAAGGCTTCATCTGCGGCCCAGCGATGCTCGAAGGCGTGGTAGCCGCCAGGCGTCATGCTGGTGGCGAAGTCCTTGTCCTCGGAGAAGGTCGGCACCATCGGTGTGACGTATTTGTTCTCGGGGTCGCGGGCGCACACCAGACCGGTGCCGCGCGGGCCGAACATCCATTTATGGGTGCCGGCGATGAAGAAGTCGCAGTGCATGTCGGGGAAATCGAGGTTTTCCACGCCGAAGCCGTGCACGCCATCCACCACGTAGAGGATGCGGTCTTGCTCATCGCGGTTGCGGTTGTGCTCGTCCACCAGCTTGCCGATCTCGCCGATGGGCAGCTTCACGCCGCTGCCGGACTGCACCCAGGTCATGCCCAACACACGGGTGTTGGGGCGGATGTTGCGCTGGATATTGCCGAGTACTTCATCGACAGAGACTTGGTTGGCGTTGTCGAACAGTGCGATCCGGCGTACCTGTGTGGCTTGCTTGAGCACACGAAAGTCCAGCACGTTCTGGGTGGCGTAGTGCTCGTGAACCGTGGTCAGGATTTCCTGGTCGGGCCGTACCTTGATCCCGCCATAGATCATCGCCAGCCCTTCGGAGGTGCTGCCGGTCAGGGCGATCTGCGGGGGAGAGGCCTTCAGGTAGCGGCCGGCCCATTCGCGCACCTGGCCTTCACGCTTCCAGGTTTCCTGCAAGTCCCAGTCCATGGCCAGCCCTGGGTTGCGGTCGATCTGTGCGCGGTAACGCTCAATGGCTTCGCGTACCGGTTTGGGGTGCGAGGTCACCAGGAAGTTGGAGAAGTGCAGGTAGTCCGGGTCTTGGTTGAACAGTCGCTTGAACCCGGTCCATGGGTCTTGTGTTACGGCTGCTTGCGCCTGAGGCAGGATGGCAGCGCCCAGCGGCAGGCTGGCGGCAAGTACCCCTGCCTGCTTGAGAAACGTACGGCGGTCGGTCATGGACTGGCTTCTAGAGGGTTAACGGTTGGCCAATGGTTTGGCGGCTTTTTGCACTTGGTCCCAGACCCGTAGGAAGTTGCCTCCCCACAGCTTGGCGATGTCGGCTTCGGAGTAGCCGCGCTGGATCAGCTCGGCGGTGACGTTGCGGATTTCGCCGACGTTGTTCCAACCGTCGATGCCACCACCGTCGTTGAAATCCGAAGACAGGCCGACGTGGTCGATGCCGATCTTGCGCACGGTGTAGTCGATCGCGTTGCCCAGGTCTTTGAGGGTGGCCTTGGGTTCCTCATCGAGGATGCCGTACAGCGCGCTGGCGTACTCGCCGAACCGCTGCTCGGGCCAGGCAGCGATGATGGGATCGCCTGGCATCAGGGCCATGGCCAGGTTCGGCAGGGGCGGCAGGTCAAAACGGGCGCGCAGCGTGTTGAGCTTGTCCTGGGTTGGCTGGCTCAGCGGGCGCAGGTAGGCCGAGAAGGCCACGATCTGCACCACGCCGCCACTGTGCTTGATCAGCTGTAATTCCTTGTCGCTGAGGTTGCGCGGGATATCCACCGCCGCACGCGGCGCCGAGTGGGACGCCACCATTGGTGTGCGGCTCAGCTGCGCCACCTGTTCCAGGGCCTTGGTCGACATCTGCGACACATCGATGATCACGCCCAGGTCATTGAGTCGGTGCACGGCTTGTTTGCCGATGTCGGACAGCCCGTCGAGCGCATCCACCGAATCATTGAAGAATGGCAGCGGGCGCGATGAGTCCGACCAGGCGTTATTGCCCACATAGCTGAAGCCGAACATGCGCATGCCGCGCGCGGCCCACAGGTCCAACTGGTTCAGATCGTTGCCCAGCGGGTAGGCGTTGAGCATGCTCATAAAGATCGCGAACTTGCCCTCGCCATGCAGGCGCCGGAAGTCGTCCGGGGTGTAGGCGATGGCGACCTGGTTGGGGAAGTCGCGCACCATGGCGCTGATGATCTTGTAGCGCACTTCCTGTTCATGGCGTGCCGCTTCGACAAACCCTTCGGTGGGCTTGTGCGGTGCGTTCGGGCCGTTCCAGATTTCCGGCCAGCCGAAGATGGTCAGGGCGGCGCCGGACAAGCGGCCCCGACTGGCCTTGACCAGGTCAAATTGATCGCTGCCGTCCTTGTCCGCTTCTTTGCCTGCGGTGCCGAAATCCACCGGCACAGTGATATGGCTGTCGAACGACAACAACCGATCCTGCATCTCGTTGGCCTGCTTGATCACCTCCAGCGAGTAGCCGGCGTTGCCCCTGAACCAGTGATCCCAGACCAGCAAACCAGCGCCGACGGCCAGGGCCAGCGGCAGGCCGATATACAACGCCTTTTTCGAACGTGATTTTGTCATTGCCATCTCAGTCAGTTGAGGCCTTTGCTATCTGGGAAGAACGAGCGATGAGCGGGGAAATTTAGGCGGGCGAGACGGCGGCGGTAAATTTCCCCTGCCAGCAAACGTTCTAGCTCTGATCAAGCCGTTTCCTAAGGTAAACAATGACCATCTCTCGACGTGGGTTCATCGCAGGCCTCGCGCTCACCGGCGCCGCTGTGCCGGCAGCTTTCTATGCCCATCGCGAGTGGACGCGTGAAGAATTCCCCATCACCCCCGGCGAAGCCACGGTCGATCTGGCCGACACCGCCGGCCAGCAACTGGCCAATACCTTGCGTGGCGTCTGGAGCCTGCGACTGGAAGGCCGCGACGCTGGCCTCAAGGGCCTGCCGCTGCAAGGCTTGGAACTGCTGCTCGACATCGCCCCCCGTGGCCGAGGCCTGCGCGGCTACCTGGACACCGCCGCCAACCTGCGTGCCGAAGGTGAACCGCGTTACCGGGTATTGGGCGATTTGCTGACGGGCGAGGGCGCGTTGCTCTACTGGCGCTTGATCGACCGCGACTCGGCCGATGGCAGGCCCGCCTATGAATTCAAGATGACCCTCGATGAAGTCTGGGCCGACTTCGGCAACGCCGGCAGCGGCACCCTCAGCGGGCAGATCCTCGACCTGGATCGCCCCCTGGCCCTGACCGAACGCGACAACCGCTTTATCGCCCACAAACAGCTGTTTCCCGAAGCCCGCGAGCGCATCGGTCACAACCCGACCTTGCTCGCCTGGCTGATCGCCCCCGAACACCGCCTGTTCCACCAGCTGTGGCACGCCACTCGCGACCAATGGCACAAACTCTCCGAAGAAAAACGCGATGCCCTGCGCGGCATCGGCTGGCAGCCCGGCCCACGGGGCCAGGAGCGCGACGCCCGTGGCAAGCGCAAAGATCGCAACGGCTCGGGCATCGACTTCTTCTTTATGCATCGACACATGCTCGGCACTGCACGCGCCATGCAGGACTTACCCTCGTGGCCGGCTTTCCCCGAACCGCAACCGGCGCTGGAGCGTGATCGCCTGGGCTTTGTGCGCTACTTCGACAACCACGATGGCTTCGCCTTGCCTCCCACCTGGTTGGCCCCCGACGACAGCGAATACACCCAGTGGGTCAGCGACATCAAGTCGCAAGAGACGTACCACAGCAACTTCCAGGTCTGGGAGTCCCAATACCGCGACCCGCGTTACCTGGCCAAATACACCTTGGGCCAACTGGGTTCCGAGATGGAACTGGGCCTGCACGACTGGCTGCACATGCGCTGGGCCTCGGTGCCCCGCGATCCCTCCAACGGCGCGCCAGTGCCCTTTGCCCGCGACCCGGCAGACTTTGCCGCGCGGTGGTACGCCGCCGAAAACGACTTCCTGGGCGACCCGTTTTCCTCCCACGTAAACCCGGTGTTCTGGCACTTCCACGGCTGGATCGACGACCGCATCGAAGACTGGTTCCGCGCCCATGAACGCTTCAATCCAGGCGAAGTCAGCCGGTTGGAAGTCAACGGCGTAGCCTGGTTCGCCCCGGGCCGCTGGGTCGAAGTCGGCGACCCGTGGCTCGGCCCGGACACCCACGGCTGCAGTACCACGCCGGGGTTGCAAATGGGCAAGTCGATGGAAATGGACCCGGAGACCATGAAGCTCGCGTTGCGTATTACCTTTGGTGCTGACGACGATGCGCTCACAGGGTTGTTCAAGCGCGTGCCGAAGCGGCCGTGGTATGCGCGGCATTTGAAGGTGAAGGCGCGGGAAGCGTGACCGCTTGTCGATGAAACTACGATTTTTACGATGTAAAACGGTAGCTGCGGGGTATTAATCTGCGGTTTTCGTTTTCAGGTAAGCGCAAAAGCCTGATGGCTAAGCGTCCTGCGTTACCTCTCTGACAAATTGGTTTATCCATTCCTCTCTTTTTTCCGATGTGCTTGTAGGTTTGAAGATTTCGAGTGGGAGAAAAAACCATACGTTTCTTTTTTTATTCTTTTTTCCTGCTCGGTACCTGATCTTTTCCCATGTTTTTAGGAAAAATCTGACGGACTTTTTAACGCTGCGTGACAGATGTAGGAATACCCTTCGCAATCCTGAGATTTTTGTAACCTTTCTGCTTTTCCTTTACCAATTCAGCCTCGGCAAGCTGCGTGCTCTTTCCATATGAGTACCAGTGAGGGTGAAAAGGATGTCAGCCGTTTTACGACCCGCGTTACTTGGCGTGGCGCTGCTCTGCGGTCCACTTCTTGCCGCGGCGCAAACCTTACCGGGCGACAGAGAGCTGGCCCGGGAAAGACAACAGCAAGTGCTGGAAGAGCAGCGTCGACGTCTGGACGAACTGCAAAACCTTCCTGGAAAAGCCGCAGTACGCACCGCACCTGCTCTGGTTGAAGACGGCCAGTGCGTGACCCTCACGCGCATCACCGTTGAAGGTGCCACCTTGCTCTCCGAGGCAAAGCGCGAGGCCTTGCTTGCTCCCTGGTCGGGGCGCTGCCTTGGCGTTCCTCAGCTAAACGAGGTGCTCAAAAGCCTCACTGACCATTACCTGCGCCGTGGCTACGTCACCACCCGGGCGTACCTGCCGCAGCAAGACCTGAAAAACGGCGAGCTTAAAATCATCGTGGTGGAAGGGCGCCTCGAAGGCCTCGACAGCTCATCACTGGCCAGTCCCGCCGAGTCAGCCATGACCTTTCCTGGCAGCGTCGGTGACGTGCTGGATCTACGCGAGCTGGAGCAATGGGTCGATCAGCTGGGACGCTTGCCCTCGCGCCAGCCGCAGCTTGAGTTGATGCCGGGCCAAGCGGTGGGCGGTAGCCGTGTCGCACTCAAGGGCGAACGCTTCAAGCCCTGGCGCGTCTCGGCTAACCGCAACAACCACGGAGACGAAAGCACCGGCCGCCAGCAGGCCGGTCTTGGCCTTGAATGGGACAGCCCTTTGGGGCTGGCGGACCAACTGAGTCTGCGCGCCAACCGTGACACGGTCAGCGACCATTGGCGACATTCCGAAAGCCAAAGCCTGTTCTACAGCTTGCCGTATGGCTGGTGGACCTTCAATTTCAGCCACAGCCAAAGCTATTACCGCACCCGAAATGACGCGTCCGGCTTTGCCTTCGCGTTGTCCGGCGACACCTCTACCCAGCAACTTCGCGCCGAACGCGTGCTACACCGCGACAACCTCGGCAAGACCGCGCTCAACATCGGCCTGAGCCACCTACGTACACGTAACTACCTGGAAGACGCGTTGTTGCGCACGTCCAGCCATCGCATCACTGAGCGCCAGTTGGGGTTCAACCATGGGCGTCGCATCGGCAATGCGTTTTTCAACCTTGATGCCGGTTGGCAGCAAGGCATCGGCGCGTTGGACGCCCAGCGCGACCTCTCCACACGCTCCGGCGCCCCCACCTCCCGCTATCAGAAATACAGCCTGACCCTCAGTTACCTGCAGTCCTTTCGCTGGCTGGACCAGCACTGGAGCGTCGACAGCCTGGCCACCGGCCAACGTGCCGAAGACGAACTCTATGGACCACAACGCCTCAGCGTCGGCGGCTTTGGCGCGGTGCGCGGGTTCAGCGAACAGAATCTCTCGGGCAACAGCGGCGGCTACTGGCGCAGCCAACTGCGCTGGCGCCACGCCGTGGGTTGGGACGCCTTGCGCCCGTGGGTGCACGAAGTGGGCGTCGGCTTCGGCTACGACGTTGGGGTTATTCGCCGTGGGCCGCACAACCCCGACGTGGCCGGGCGCCTCACTGGCAATGCCTGGGAACTCAGCGCGCGCGGCCGGCACCTTGCCGCATCGCTGGTATTCGCCCGTGCTCTGGAGCGCCCGGCCGTGATCGAGCACCGCGAGCACCCGATGTACGCCCGAATCGACCTGTTCTTCTAACAACAAGGAACCTTGCCTATGGACGCGCGCAGCCCCTTTAACCAGTGCCTGGCCCTGAGCCTCGCAGGTATTTTGTTTCTCAACCCGATCGTCTCGGCTGCCGCGCAACTGAGCGTCGACCCCGCCAGCCCCGGCACCAGCATCGATCAAGCGCCCAATGGCGTGCCGGTGGTCAATATCGCCGGTCCCAACGGCAGCGGCTTGTCCCATAACCTGTTCACCGACTACAACGTCGGCAGCAACGGGTTGATCCTAAACAACGCCACGAATGCCACGCAAAACACCCAGCTCGGTGGGGTGATCCTCGGCAACCCCGGCTTGCAGGGGCAGGCAGCCAGCGTGATTCTCAATGAAGTCACCGGTGGCAATCGCAGCCACCTGGGGGGCTACACCGAAGTGGCCGGACAGGCTGCGCGCGTGATTGTCGCCAACCCCCATGGCATCACCTGCAATGGCTGCGGTTTTATCAATACGCCACGGGCGACGCTGACCACTGGCAAACCAGTATTGGACGGCGGGCGTCTGGATCACTTTCGCGTGGACGGCGGTGATATCGCCCTGGAAGGCGCCGGACTCAATGCGCGCAATGTCGGTCAATTCGATCTGATCACTCGCACCGCCAAACTCAATGCGCAGTTGCACGCCGACCAGCTCAACATTATTACCGGCCGCAATGATGTCAGCGCCGACAGCCTGCAGACTCGTGCCCATGCCGATGATGGCCGCGAAAAGCCGCAACTGGCCATCGACGCCAGCGCCCTTGGCGGCATGTATGCCGGGGCGATTCGTCTGATTGGCACGGAACAAGGCGTGGGCGTAAGGCTGGCCGGGGATATGGCGAGTACCGCCGGGGACATAGTCATCAATGCCAACGGTGGCCTGAGCCTGGCCCACACCACCAGCGTCGGCGCGTTGAACGCCACGGCCGCGTCAATTGAGTTGCAAGGCCCAACCTTTGCAGCGGGAGATGTGGACCTGCAGGCGCAGGGCGATCTGGTGGTTCAGCACACCCTCGCCAGTGCAGGCAATGTGCACTTGCAAGCGGCAACCGTGAGCAATCAGGGCAAGGTGGTCAGTGGGATTCAGGAGGACCAGCGTATTGCCGGCAAGCAACTCAGGATCACCGCCGAACGCCTGGACAATCAAGGTGAGCTCAACGCAAGCGGCCATTTGGACATCAAGACCGCTGTTGTCGACAACAGCGGCAACATCGCTGCAGACAGCGCGAAGATCGAAGCCCGCCAACAAATAAACAACAGCGGGCAGATCGTCACCGCCCGCGAACTGAGCCTATCGGCTCAACAGGTCAACAACCAGAGCGGCACGCTCCATACCGAAGGCCACCTGAATCTCATTGCCGATGCTGTCAGCAACAGCGGCAAGACCGTCGCGGCAGGCAACATTACCCTCGCCGCAAACACCTTCGACAACAGCGGCGAACTGCTCAGCGATGGTGACCTGCAACTTACCCTTGACGCAGATCTGCACAACAGTGGCCTGATCGCCGTGAAGGGCGATGCCTCTCTCAGCGCCCGCAACCTCATCCAGAACCACGGCCAGATCCTCAGCGGCAACGACATCCAACTGCGCGTACGTGATGTGCTGCACAACCTCGGTGTGCTGAGTGCGGCCCGTCACCTGCAGCTCAACGCAACCCAACTGAATAACGACGGCAGCCTGGGCAGTCAAGGCAACCTGCTGATCAGCGCCAACGTGGCCAATACCGGACTGCTGTTCAGCGGCGGTGACTTGCACATACGCGGCGAGCATTTCAGCAACCTCGAAGGCGACGTCTACAGCGTTGGCGATTTCAGTTTCGCCGCCGCCGACGGCGGCCAGGCGACAAGCTTTCGCAACCTGTCCGGCACCGTGGAAAGCGAAGGCAACCTGCACATCAAGACGCGTGAATTCGAGAACGCCCGCACGGTGCTTGCCCTTGAGCGCGAACTGGTCGGCGGCAGCATTCAGTGGGTTTGTGGCCAGCACTGTGACGGCGATGACAGCTTCAAGCGCGGCACCATCTACATCACCGAAACCTGGCGCGAAACCGCCGCTCCCGGCTCCACCAAGGCTGCCCGCCTGGTGGCCGGTCAACAGTTGTATATCGACGCCGACACGTTGGAAAACCGCTACAGCCTGATGGCCGCCAACGGCGACATGCACCTCAGCGCGCGTCGCTTGCTCAACCAGGGCGCCGCCTCACAAACCGGCCTGTCCAGCACGATCATCGGCACCCCTGGGCGCATCGACAAAGCCCTGTGGGACCAGATGGAGTTTCACGATCTGCCGGCCTTCAACAGCGCGCCTTTTGATCCGTTGCGCTTTGCCGAACTCAAGGCCCGTTCCGAAGGCCCCGGCTTCAGCAACCCCGGCACCCTCACTACCTGGCGTGAAGACGGCCGCGAAGTGTACGCCGCCACCCTTCAAGCGGGCGGCAGCCTCAACCTGAACGCCACGCAATACCTGCAAAATGGCACCCTGCGCGAAAACACCCTGGCGCAGCTGATTGGCGAGGTCGGCCACAACCCCAATGACCTTGAACTGAGCCCCGATCGCCTCAGCGATGACCTGACCCGTCCGCCTGAGTTTCACTTGCCCAGCGGCGAGTACGGCCTGTTTATCCCGAGCAAGGATCCCGGCAGCCCGTACCTCATCGAGACCAACCCGCTGTTCACCCACCTGGGCAATTTCCTCAGTTCCCAGTACCTGCTCGATAAGATCGGCTACAACACCGACGAGGCGTGGCGCCGCCTCGGCGACGGCTACTACGAAAGTCGCCTGATCCGTGACGCCGTGCTGGCCAAGACCGGGCAACGCTTTCTCGATGGTCAGAACAGCGATGAAGCGCAGTTTCGTCACCTGATGGACAACGGCCTCAGCGCGCGCGACAGCTTGCAACTGAGCGTCGGCGTCGGCCTCACCGCGCAACAAGTCGCCGCGCTGACCCACGACATCGTATGGATGGAAAAACACCAGGTACAAGGCGAAGACGTGCTGGTACCGGTGTTGTACCTGGCGACGGTTAACCACCAGAACCTGCGTGGCGCCAGCCTGGTACAGGGCCAGGACATCAACCTGGTCAGCGGCGGCGATATCGTCAGTGTCGGCACGCTCAGGGCCACCCAGGACCTGACCGCCATGGCTGATGGCAGCCTGCTCAACGGTGGCTCGATGACTGCAGGCGAACGCCTCAGCCTGCTGGCCACCGACAGCATCCGCAACGCTATGGCCGGCGAAATCCGCGCCAGCCATGTGGACCTCACCAGCCTCACCGGCGACATCGTCAATGAGCGAACCGCCCACGCCCAATACCAGGGTGACGGCACGCTCATCACCCATCTCGATCACGCAAGCCAGATCAGCGCGGGCCAGCAACTGGCTCTCGATGCCGGGCGCGACATTAACAACCGAGGCGCCATCAGCAGCGGCGGCGACGCGAGCCTGACCGCCGCCCGCGATATCAACCTCATCGCTGTCACCGACACCCAGCAAGTGCGCACCACGCAAAACGGCGGGCACCTTGTCACCCAACACAGCCGTACCGAACACCTTGGCGCCAACGTCAACGCCGCCGGCAACCTGAGCCTGCAAGCCGGCGGCGACATCACGCTGTTGGCGAGCCAGGCCAATGCCGGCAAAGACCTCAGCGTGGCCGCCGGCGGAAACATCAACCTACTTGCCGCCGCCAACGAAACCGACCACGAGGTACACAGCAAACGCAACGGTGCCAAGACCCACGAACAAACCACCCAAGTGCGCCAAGTCGGCAGCCAACTCAACGCGGCCGGCAACCTCACGGCAACGGCCGGGCAAGACATCCTGCTGCATGCCAGCCAAGTCACCAGCGGCAAGGATGCTTACCTGATCGCGGGCGGACAACTGGAGTTATTGAGCGCCAATGACAGCGACTACAGCCTGTACGACTACAAGAAAAAGGGCAGTTTTGGCGCGATCAAAACCCAGCGCGATGAAGTCACCGACGTACGCGCTGTCGGCAGCCAGATCAGCACCGGCGGCAGCCTCAACCTCGTCAGTGGCGGCGACCAGTTGTACCAGGGCGCGCGGCTGGAGAGTGGTGCGGATATCACCATTAGCAGCGGTGGTGCAGTGACCTTTGAGGCGGTGAAGGATTTGCGCCAGGAGAGTCACGAGAAGAGCAAGAGTGATCTGGCGTGGATCAGCATGAAGGGGGAGGGGCGTACGGACGAGACGCTGCGTCAGAGCGAAATCCTCGCCCAAGGTCAACTGGCAATCAAAGCAGTGGAAGGCCTGCGGATCGATATCAAGGAAGTCAACCAGTCAACCATCGGCCAAACCATCGATGCGATGGTGCAGGCTGATCCGACGCTTGCGTGGATCAAGGCAGCGCAACAGCGCGGGGATGTTGATTGGCGGCAGGTCAAGGAGTTGCACGACTCTTACAAGTACAGCCATTCCATGCTTGGGCAGGGAGCCATGCTGGCGATCATTATTTTGGTCTCCGCGCTCACTGCAGGTGCCGCGAGTGGCGCCGTTGGCGCGGTCGCAGGGGCAGGTGCCGGATCTGGCTCCGCAATGGCGGCGGCAGGCTCCGCCGCGATGGTGCAGGCGGGGACTGCTGTTGGTACAGCGACGGCGGGCTGGGCGAACGTCATGGCCACCGCAGCACTGACCTCTGCCGCCAGCGGCAGTGCTATCAGTTTTATCAACAATGGCGGCAACCTTGGCGCCACCTTGAAAGATGTTACGTCAAGCGCCGCTTTGAAAGGCTACGCCACCAACGCTCTGACCGCTGGATTCACTGCCGGCGTAATTGACCCCGCATTCGGTGTGACAGGCGATAAGGTCAACGGCATTACCCAAGGCTTGGATCTTGCCTCGGCTTCCGATATTGCCAAGTTTGCAGCGTACTCAGGAGCACAAGGGGCTACCCAGGCAGGCCTCAGTACCTTGCTGCAAGGTGGTGGCCTGAAAGAAAACCTTAATCAGGCCCTTGTTTCGCAACTCCAGAGTACCTTGCAGGCCATCGCTTTTAACGCAGTGGGGGACTTCTCTCAAAGTCAAAACTGGCCCGAGTCCGGCCCTGAAAAAGTAGCGCTCCATGCTTTGGTCGGTGGTTTGGTCAGCGAGGCCGGTGGCGGCAGTTTTGCTACAGGGGCGCTGGCAGCAGGTGCAAATGAAGCGTTGGTCACCAGTCTTGCGCACGCGGTGGAAGGTAACCCGGCGCTCTTGTTGGCAGCTTCGCAACTGGTAGGTATCGCGGCGGCTGGCGCTACGGAAGGCGATGTACAGAAAGGCGCCGAAATCGCCAAGAACGCCACGGCTTACAACTACCTCAATCACCACGAAGTGGATGACCTGGTAAAGGACTTGAAAGGGTGCAGAGGAGCAGAAAATCCTGCTGCCTGTCGAGCAGACCTGACGCTCAAGTACGAAGGCATCAGCGACCAGAAGTCCGGGATGGACCTGATGCACTGCACCGATGTCGCCAGTTGCGACGCTCAACGGTCATTAATTGCCGTGGGAAATGCGGCACTTGATAAATACGAAAGCAGCGGCGCACTCAACTGGGAAGAGCGGCTAATCGTCCGAGGGTTTCTGGATAGCAATCAGGATGACATGCGATTGGCCGTGCAGAAGACCTTGCAGGGAACGCATGCCGAGATAGCTGGTATGCTTCCGGGGGTGGGGCTTGTTGTTGGGAAGGGCGGGACGAGTACGGTTGGGTCTGTTGGTGCAAAAGCAACATCGATTGAGTTTTTGCCGAAAGCTACGCGGAATAGTGCAGGACAGATAGAGGCTAACATTACTCAGGGCAGCGCCATAAAGACCCTTGAGTCTAATGGTTATAAAAAGACAATTTCTCAGGATGGCTCAGTTACTGTGTTAACTAATGGAGAGAAGACCTATCGATTCTATCCATCTTCAACGTCCACAGGGCAACCTTCCGCGTCGTTGACTATAGAAGGGGTGAAAAAACCAACTGCGAAAATCAGGTTTTCAGGAGAGTAGTCATGGCTGTTTTGAAAGTTGAAGATAAAGATTTGAGTTCTTTTCTTGATAGGCTGTCAGGTGTCATAAATCTTAATAAAGACTTGCCGATGAATGTTTTTGTTGGTGGTGGATTTCTGTTTTGGTTTTTTGAGAGACCATTGCTCTGCTTTTTTGAAATTTTTTCGGGATTGGTATCGAATAGCGTTTCCAGCTTTAAGTCAGATGTATTTATAAAGTTTTCAGGAAGTGAGCGATTAGGTAACTCTTGTTTTTCCTTCGGTGGAAGCGATTTAGAGAAAGATGTTCGTTGGTTGAGTAAAAAGTTTGAAAGTTTTTTTGATGGAACGGTTGGTTATCCAATAGTTCTATGCGATAGCGCGTGCAAATGGGTTGCCTTTGAAAGCGCATATGAGGAATTTGGCGTTGTTGCTGTGAAAAAATCAGAGCTTCAAGAGGGTTTTTACGAGTATTTAAACTCAAATTTGATCTCGATGGATGAGTTGGCTGAGCTGGCATCCGGTTGCACCGCGGAAGGTATAATCGCAAAGGCTCTGATTTCTTCCTATTCTAGCTAGTCGGTGCAAAAGTAAATGCTGATTTCCCGGAGGGGATGAGTTTTAATCCTAATATCAAGAGCCACCTGACGGGCTGAAGTCAGGGAAAATCTCTCCAGATGACTTGCCTCCTATCCGGGTATTTGAGAAGGACGGAGCGGTTTGCAGTTTGGATAATAGACGATTGCTTGCAGCGTCTGAGGCGGGCGTTCTAATCAAAGTTGTTCCCGCTACGCCAGCGGAGGTTGCCAGGGAGGGATGGAAAATGACTACGCCCAATAATGGTTCGATTATCTGTGTTCGAGGCGTTTGTAAGTGAGGGTCGTATGAGTTTTGAACGAGTTAGAGATATACAGACAAAAGAAGATCTTGCGGATTTTGTTGGAGAGTTCAGAGAGGGGTTGGTGCTTAATCCCGATGACTGGGAAAATCCGGACTTAGAGAGGTTTCTAGCTGCAATGGAAGCCTGGATTCGGTCAATAGATATGTACGCAAAAAACTCTGGCGATAGTGATGTTACTAGCCCAAGCTGGAGTGCTTTTGCAAAGATATTGTGTGCGTCGAAAGTTTATGAGTAGTTGTTCTGCATAGCCTTAACTCAACACCGGCCTCGTGCCGGTGTTTTTGCACCCTATCTGCACCCTGATTGCGCTCTTTTTGCATCCTGTTTGCATCCTTTCTGCAGTCAAGTTGCATCCCTTTTGCACCCTCCCTGACGACCTACGGTCTAGCTGTCCTGTTGGTGCAAAAGGAATGAGTCGCCCCGCATCCTCCAGACACCTCGCAAACACCTCGCCGGATAACGGCAGAAATTTACGGAACCAACCCCCGTCCCCCTTGTCCCCGCTTCCCATGTCACCCCCCACCCCCCAAATCCCTTAATTTCCTACCCCTACCGGAAGCCTCTCCAGGCCCCCGGCTGCGCCCGCTTTTTAACGTTGGGCGCACAGCGCATCCGATTCAAACGGCAGCTGAAAACGGACTTTCTCCTCCACCGTGACTTACCAGGCAGGTTACCCCCATGCAGTTCAGCGAATTATTGGCAGCGATTTCCACCCATGCGATCCGTCTGCAACTGGAAGAGGGCGATCTGATCATCCTCGGTGACGATGAGGCGTTGGATGACCGGCTGTGGGATCAGTTGATCGCTCACAAGCCCCGACTGCTGGCGCTGGTGGCTGAGCATGGCGGTGATTGGCTGAGCCCGGCTTACCGCATCACGCCTGAGATGTTGCCGTTGGTGAGCCTTGAGCAGACGGCCATCGACCGTATTGTCGCGGCCATCCCCGGTGGTGTGGCGAATGTGCAGGATATCTACCCGTTGGCACCGTTGCAGGAGGGCATGCTGTATCACCACCTCTCGGCCGGGCAAGGCGATCCTTACGTGCTGCATGCGCAGTTTGTGTTCGACAGCCGCGCGCGCCTGCACGCTTTTGCCGAGGCGCTGCAATGGGTGATCGACCGTCACGATATTTTGCGCACGTCCATGGTCTGGGAGCGCTTGGACGAGCCGCTGCAAGTGGTGTGGCGCAAGGCGACGCTGGCGTGTGAGGACGCGCATTTCAGCGGTGGCGATGCCCTGGCTCAACTGATCGCCCGCTACGACGCCCGGACTTACCGGATGGACTTGGGTCAGGCGCCGCTGCTGCGCCTGGTGTTTGCCGACGACCCAGGCAATCAGCGGGTAGCGGCGATGTTGCTGTTCCACCACACCATTCTCGACCACACCGCGCTGGATGTGGTGCGCCACGAGATCCAGTTGTACCTGGCCGGCCAGCAAGCCCAGGCCGCTGAGCCGGTGGCGTTTCGCAGCTATATCGCCCAGGTGCGCCATGGCGTCAGCGAGCAGGCCCATGAAGGGTTTTTCCGCGAGATGCTGGGGGACATTGATGAGCCGACCCTGCCGTTTGGCTTGCAGGATGTGCAGGGCGATGGCCAGGGGATCGACGAGGCGCGCATGCCTGTCGACGCTGATCTGAGCCGCCGCCTGCGCAGCCTCGCGCGGCCCTTGGGCGTCAGCGTGGCAAGCATGATGCACGTGGCGCTGGCCCGGGTATTGGGCGTGGTCTCGGGCCGTGAAGCCGTGGTGTTCGGTACCGTGATGCTCGGCCGCATGGGGGCGGGCGAGGGCGGTGAGCGGGCGTTGGGGATGTTTATCAATACCCTGCCGTTGCGGGTGGATGTGGGCGAGCAGAGCGTGCGCGCCGGGGTCAAGGCCACCCATGAGCGGCTCACCACATTGCTCAATCACGAGCATGCATCCCTCGCGCTGGCCCAGCGTTGCAGCGGGGTCGCCGCGCCGACGCCGCTGTTCAGTGCGATGCTCAACTATCGCCACAGTGCCGCGACGGATATGGCCGAGGTGATCGAGGTGGCCGAGGGCATCCAGGTGCTGGGTGCCGAGGAGCGCACTAACTATCCGCTGACGGTGAATGTGGATGACCTGGGCGAAGGCTTCGCGCTGACAGTGATGGTGGACGCCTCCATTGGCGCAACCCGTGTGGCGAGCTACCTGCACACAGCGCTCCACAGCCTGGCCGACGCCCTTGAGCAGCGACCGGAGATGCCGCTGAGCGGCCTGAACATCCTGCCTGAGACCGAGCGTCATCACCTGCTGCACCATCTCAATCACACCCCCCGCGCTTACGCCGACACCGCCCTGATCCACCAGCACGTCGAAGCCCACGCCGCGGCCCATCCCGACGCCATCGCGCTGCGTTTCGAGCAGCAACGCCTCAGCTATCGTCAACTCAACGAACGCGCTAACCAGGTTGCCCATCGCCTGCTGGCCCAGGGCGTGCGCCCCGATGACCGCGTGGCGATCTGCGTGGAGCGCGGCCCGGAAATGATCATCGGGCTGCTGGGCATCCTCAAGGCCGGCGCGGGGTATGTGCCGATCGACCCGGCGTATCCGCTGGAACGCATCGCCTACACCCTGCACGACAGCCAACCGCTGGCGGTGCTGGTGCAGGCCAACACCCGTCACTTGGTGGGCGAACTGGCGCAGATCGACCTCAATGGCCTGCGCGGTGAATCCCTGATCAACCCGCACGTTGCGGTCAGCCCGCAGCACCTGGCCTATGTGATCTACACCTCCGGCTCCACCGGCCAGCCCAAGGGCGTGATGATCGAACACCGCCAGGTGGCGCGACTGTTCAGCGCCACTGAGCAGTGGTTCGGCTTCGACCACACCGATGTGTGGGCACTGTTTCATTCCTTTGCGTTCGACTTCTCCGTGTGGGAAATCTGGGGCGCGTTGATGCACGGCGGCCAGTTGCTGATCGTGCCGCAATTGGTCAGCCGCTCGCCGGACGAGTGCTACACGCTGTTGTGCGAAGCGGGCGTGAGCATCCTCAACCAAACGCCAAGCGCCTTCCGCCAGTTGATTGCGGCCCAGGGCAACAGCCCCCAGGCCCACTCGCTGCGCCAGGTGATTTTCGGCGGCGAAGCCCTGGAGCCGGGCATGCTCAAGCCGTGGTACGCCCGGGCGATCAATGCCGGCACCCAACTGGTGAACATGTACGGCATCACCGAAACCACGGTGCACGTGACTTATCGAGCGCTGCACGCGGCGGATGCGCAGTTGGTGGGCGTGAGTCCGATTGGCGTGCGCATTCCCGACCTGCAACTGTATGTGCTGGACGCACAGCGCGAGCCGCTGCCATTGGGCGTGGTCGGCGAGTTGTACGTCGGTGGTGCCGGTGTGGCGCGGGGGTATCTGAACCGCGCCGAATTAACCGCCGAGCGCTTCCTGACGAACCCAACCACCGGCCAGCGCCTCTACAAAACCGGCGACCTCGGCCGCCTGTTGGCCGATGGCAGCGTGGAATACCTGGGACGTAACGACGACCAGGTAAAAATCCGTGGTTTCCGTATCGAGTTGGGCGAAATCCAGGCGCGCCTCGCCACCGCTCAAGGTGTGCGCGACGCCGTAGTCATCGCCCGTGAAGACACGCCCGGAGATCAGCGCCTGGTGGCCTATGTGATCGCCGAAGGCGACATCAACGTCGCGATGCTGCGTGATCATTTGCGGCTGAGCCTGGCTGACCATATGGTGCCCAGCGCCTTCGTGTTGCTGGACACCTTCCCGCTGACCCCCAACGGCAAGCTCGACCGCAAGGCCTTGCCCGCGCCGGATGCCGACGCGTTGGCCCGACGTGATTACGAGGCGCCACGCGGCCCCGTTGAAGTAGCCATCGCGACCCTCTGGCAAGACCTGCTCAAACTTGAACGCATTGGGCGCGACGACAACTTCTTCGAACTGGGCGGTCATTCCCTGCTGGCGGTCAAGCTGATTGAGCGTATGCGCCAGGTCGACCTCAGCGCCGATGTGCGCGTGTTGTTCGGCCAACCCACTCTGGCCGCACTCGCCGCGGCGGTGGGCGGGCAACGGGAAGTGCGGGTGCCGGTCAACCAGATCCACGCAGACAGCCCCGTCATCACCCCGGACATGCTGCCGCTGATCGAACTCGAACAGGCCTCCATCGACCACATCCTGCAACAGGTGCCCGGCGGCATCGGCAATGTGCAGGACATCTACGGCCTCGCGCCGTTGCAGGCCGGCATCCTGTATCACCACCTGGCAACCACCGACGGAGATCCCTACGTGTTGCAGGTGCAGTTGGGTTTCAACGATCAAGCGGCGTTGGACGCGTTTATCCAGGCGCTGCACAGCGTGATCGAACGCAATGACATCCTGCGCACCGCGATCCTCTGGGAAGGCCTGGACGAACCGGTGCAAGTGGTCTGCCGCCAGGCGCCGTTGGCCGTTGAGCGGGTCGAAACCCCAGGCGTGGATGCCCTGGCCCACCTGCAACAGCGTTTCGACCCACGCCACTACCGCCTCGATCTGTCCCGCGCCTCGTTGATGCGCCTGGCCTACGCCGAAGCGCCGGGCGGCTTCGTCGGCATCCTGCTGCTGCACCATATCCTGCTCGACCACACCGCCCTGCACGTGCTGGTGCAGGAGATGAGCGCCAGCCTGTCCGGGCGCAGCGCGCAACTGCCTGACGCGGTGCAGTACCGCACCTACGTGGCCCAGGCGCGGCTGGGGGTGAGCCAGGCCCAGCATGAAGCGTTCTTCAGCGAGATGCTGGGTGATATCGACGAGCCGACCCTGGCCTTCGGCTTGCAGGATGTGCACGGCGACGGCAGCGGCATTGTCGAGGCGCACCTGCCGCTGGAACCGGCCCTGAGCCTGGGCCTGCGCGAACAGGCGCGGCAATTGGGCGTGAGCACCGCGAGCCTGGTGCACCTGGCCTGGGCGCATGTGCTGGGGCAAGTCTCCGGTCAGCAGGACGTGGTGTTCGGCACCGTGCTGTTGGGCCGTATGCAGGGCGGCGAGGGTGCCGACCGCGCCCTGGGGATGTTTATCAACACCTTGCCGCTGCGGGTCAGCGTCGGCGCAGTCGGCGTACAAGCCGCCGTGCGCGCCACCCACGCGCGCCTGGCGCAGTTGCTCGGGCATGAGCACGCGTCGCTGTCCCTGGCCCAGCGTTGCAGCGGGGTGCCGGGTTCATTGCCGTTGTTCAGCACGCTGCTCAACTACCGCCACAGCGCGCCGGATGAAGCGCCGGGAGACAGCCCGTTTGCGGCGTCCGGCATCCAGATTTTGAGCTCCGAGGAGCGCAGCAACTACCCGCTGGTGCTCAACGTCGATGACCTGGGCACAGGCTTCGCGCTGACCGTGCAAGGCGTAGCCACGCTGGACGTGCAGCGAGTCGGCGACTACATGCTTACCGCCTTGCGCCATCTGGTGACCGCGTTGCAACAGGCGCCGACCACGCCAGTGCAAGGCGTATCGATTGTGCCGCCTGCCGAGCGCAACCAACTGCTGGTGGAATTCAACGCCACTGCCCGCGATTACCCATCGCAACTGACCGTGCACCAACTGTTCGAAGCCCAGGCCCTGGCGCGTCCCGAAGCCGTGGCGGCGGTGCAAGGCCAGTTATCCTTGAGCTATCGCGATCTCAATCGCCGCGCCAACCGTCTGGCCCATCACCTGATCAACCAGGGCGTGCAACCGGGGGAAAGCGTGGCGATTGCGTTGCCGCGCTCCCTCGATCTGCTGATCTGCCAACTGGCGATCCTCAAGTGTGGCGCCGTGTACGTGCCCCTGGACGTGAATGCGCCGCTGGAACGCCAGGCGTTTATCGTGCAGGACAGTGGCGCGAAGCGGGTGCTCAACTCCCTGGCCGAGCTGAATCTGGACGCGCTGTCCCCGCGCAACCTCGACTTGGTACTTTCCTCCCACAGCGTGGCGTACATCCTCTACACCTCCGGTTCCACGGGTGCGCCCAAGGGCGTGCAGGTACCACACCGCGCGATCTCGCGCCTGGTGCTCAATAACGGCTACGCCGAGTTCAACCCTCAGGACCGCGTGGCCTTCGCTTCCAACCCGGCGTTCGACGCCAGCACCCTCGACGTATGGGCGCCGCTGCTCAATGGCGGCTGCGTGGTGGTGGTCGAACAGGCAGTGCTGTTGTCCCAGGCCGCGTTTGCTGCGCTGTTGCAGGAGCAATCCGTCAGCGTGTTGTGGATGACCGCCGGGTTGTTCCACCAGTACGCCGATGCGCTGTTGCCAGTGTTCCCGCAGTTGCGTTATCTGATCGTCGGCGGCGATGTGCTCGACCCGCACGTGATCGGCCGCGTGCTCAAGCACGGCAAGCCCCGGCACTTGCTCAATGGCTATGGGCCGACGGAGGCCACTACGTTCTCCACCACCCATGAAATCACCCACCTGGGCGAGGGCAGTATTCCGATTGGCCGGCCGATGGCGAATGCCCAGGCCTATGTGCTGGACGTGCGCCAGCAACTGTTGCCATTGGGCGCGGTCGGCGAGCTGTATATCGGTGGCGCGGGCGTGGCCAAGGGGTACTTGAACCAGCCGCAGCTGACCGCCGAAAAATTTATCCCGAACCCGTTTGGCGAGGGCGTGCTGTACCGCACTGGCGATTTGGCGTGCTGGCAGGCCGACGGCACGTTGCTGTACCAGGGACGCAACGACCTGCAAGTGAAGATTCGCGGGTTCCGCATCGAGCCGGGTGAAATCGAAGCCTGCCTGGGAGCCTTCGCTGGCGTGAACGACGCAGTGGTGCTGGTGCGCGAAGACGAACCCGGCGACAAGCGTCTGGTGGCGTACTACACCGCCGCCGCGCCGCTGCCAATCGAAGCGCTGCGCGCCCACCTGCAAGGCCAGTTGCCGGATTACATGGTGCCGTCGGCCTATGTCTGGCTGGCGCTGATGCCGCTTACCGCCAACGGCAAGCTGGACCGCAAAGGCCTGCCGGTGCCGGATGCAGCCGCGCTGCTCAGCCGTGGTTATGAAGCGCCGGAAGGCGAGGTGGAAAGCCTGCTGGCGCAGATCTGGCAGGACCTGCTCAAGCTCGACCGTGTGGGCCGGCATGACCATTTCTTTGAGCTGGGCGGGCACTCGCTGCTGGCGGTCAGCCTGATCGAACGCATGCGTCAGGCGGGCCTGAGCGCGGATGTGCGGGTGCTGTTCAACCAGCCGAGCCTGGCGGCGCTGGCGGCGGCGGTGGGCAGTGGTCGGGAGGTTGTGGTGCCGGCCAATGGCATTCCCTCGGGCTGCACCCGCATCACGCCAGCGATGCTGACCCTGGTGCAACTCGACCAAAGCGCCATCGACCGCATCATCGCCAATGTCCCCGGCGGCGCGGCAAACGTGCAGGACATCTACCCGCTGGCGCCCTTGCAGGAAGGCATCCTGTACCACCACATCAGCGCCGAGCAGGGCGACCCGTATCTGCTGCAATCACGCATGGCCTTCGACAGCCTTGAGCGGTTGCACGGTTTTATGGGCGCGTTGCAACGGGTCGCCGCCCGTCACGACATCTTGCGTACCGGCGTGGTCTGGGAAGGCCTGGACAGCCCGGTGCAGGTGGTCTGGCGTGAGGCGCAGTTGGTGGTGCAGGAGGTGAACCTTGATCCCGCCGAGGGCGACATCCTCGAACAGCTGCACGCCCGTTTCGATGCGCGGCATTACCGCCTGGATATCACCCAGGCGCCGCTGTTGCGCATGGTTTACGCCCAGGATCCAGTGAACGGGCATGTGGCAGCTATCCTGCTGTTCCACCACTTGGCGCTGGACCACACCGCCATGGACGTGGTCGGCCAGGAGATGGGCGCGTTCCTGTTCAACCACGGCCAGGACTTGCCGGCGGCCGCGCCATTTCGCAACTACGTGGCCCAAGCGCGCCTGGGTGTGAGCGTCGACGAGCATGAGCGGTTTTTCCGCGAAATGCTTGCCGACATCAATGAGCCCACCTTGCCCTTCGGCGTGCAGGACGTGCAGGGCGACGGCCGTGATATCGAAGAGGCCGAACAGGCCCTGACCATGGCGCTGGCCCAACGCGTACGTGAACAGGCGCGGCGCCTGGGCGTGAGCGCGGCAAGCCTGATGCACTTGGCTTGGGCCCAGGTGCTGGGGCTGGTCTGTGGGCGTGACGACGTGGTGTTCGGCACCGTATTGATGGGCCGTATGCAGGCCGGCGACGGTGCGGATCGGGCCTTGGGGATGTTCATCAACACCTTGCCGCTGCGGGTGGACACCGCAGTCAGCGCGGTCGCCGCCGTCAAGGCCACCCATGCACGGTTGAGCGCGTTGCTCGGCCATGAACACGCGTCCCTAGCCCTGGCTCAGCGTTGCAGCGGGGTGGCGGCCTCCACGCCACTGTTCAGCGCGTTGCTCAACTACCGTCACAGCCATCCCGGCGCCATGGCCCGCGACGGCCAAGGTATTTGGGAAGGCGTGCAGTTGCTGGGCGGTGAAGAGCGCAGCAACTACCCGCTGACCCTGAGCGTCGACGATCTGGGCGAAGGCTTCGGCCTGACCGTGCTGGCCTTGCCCCGCATCGGCGCCCAGCGCCTGTGCGAGTACATGGCCAATGCCGTTGAACACTTGGTCGATAGCCTGGAAAACACCGCGCAAACCCCGCTCAATCAGTTGCCTATTCTCCCCGCCAGCGAACGCGAAACCCTGCTGCGCGAGTTCAACGCCACGGCTGAGGATTTCCCGAGCGGCCACACCGTGCAGGGTGCCTTTGAAATTCAGGCCGACCGTCAACCTCATGCCATAGCCGTGGTGCAGGACGGCGAGTCGCTGACGTATCAGCAGCTCAACCACCGTGCCAACCAGTTGGCCCATCACCTGATCGCACAGGGTGTGCAGCCGGACGACCGCGTCGCCCTGTGCTGCCGTCGTGGGCCGCAGATGCTGGTGGGGTTGCTGGGGATTCTCAAGGCCGGCGCCGGTTATGTGCCGATTGACCCGGCGTATCCCGCCGAGCGCATTGCTTACTTATTGCAGGACAGCGCACCGGTAGCGGTGCTGGCCGAAGCGAGCACCCGCGACTTGCTGGGCGCGGTCACCAGCATCGACGTGCACGCAACCTGGCACCACCCCGTCAGCAATCCGCAACTCGCCGCCCTGACACCGGCCCACCTGGCCTATGTGATCTACACCTCGGGCTCCACCGGCCAGCCCAAGGGCGTGATGGTGGAACACCGCACCGTGGAAAACCTGGTGCATTGGCACTGTGAAGCCTTTGGCCTGCACGCCGTCAGCCACACCAGCAGCGTGGCCGGCTTTGGCTTTGATGCGATGGCCTGGGAGGTATGGCCAGCGCTGTGCGTGGGCGCCACCCTGCACCTGCCACCGGAGGATGTGGGCAACGAAAACATCGACGAACTGCTCGCCTGGTGGCTGGCGCAGCCCTTGGACGTGAGCTTCCTGCCCACGCCGGTGGCCGAATACGCGTTCAGCCAGGACTTGCAGCACCCCACCTTGCGCATCCTGCTGATCGGCGGCGACCGCCTGCGCCAGTTCAGCCAGGAGCGACGCTTTGCGGTGATCAACAACTACGGCCCCACCGAAGCCACCGTGGTCGCCACCTCGGGCCGCGTGCGTGCCGGGCAGGCGCTGCATATCGGCCGACCTATCGCCAATGCCAGCGTCTACGTGCTGGACGCGCAGTTGCGTCCGGTGCCGGTGGGGGTGGCCGGAGAACTCTATGTGGGCGGCAGCGGCGTGGCGCGGGGTTACCTCAATCGCCCGGACTTGAGCGCTGAACGCTTTCTGCAAGACCCGTTCAATGACGGGCGCATGTACCGCACCGGCGACCTGGTGCGCTGGTTGCCCGATGGCAATATCGAGTACCTGGGACGCAACGATGACCAGGTAAAAATCCGTGGCGTGCGCGTTGAACTGGGCGAAATCGAAAGCCGCCTGGCGGCACTGCAAGGCGTCGGCGACGCGGTGGTGCTGGTGCGCGAAGGCCGCTTGATCGCCTGGTTCACCGAGCAACAGCCGCTGCTGATTGAAAGCCTGCGCGAGCAACTGCAGGCGCAGTTACCGGAGGCTTTGGTGCCGGTGGCTTACGTCAAACTCGACGCGCTGCCCCTGACCGCTAACGGAAAACTCGACCGCGGTGCCTTGCCGGCACCGGATCAGGCCGCGTTGCTGACCCGTGACTACGAAGCGCCTCAGGGTGAAGTGGAAACCACCCTGGCCGCGATCTGGGCTGAGGTGTTGCAGGTTGAGCAGGTGGGTCGCCATGACCATTTCTTTGAGCTGGGCGGCCATTCGTTGCTGGCGGTCAGCCTGATCGAACGCATGCGCCAGGTCGGCCTCAGCGCCGATGTGCGCGTGCTGTTCAGCCAGCCGACCCTGGCCGCGCTGGCGGCAGCGGTGGGCAGTGGGCGCGAAGTGCAGGTGCCCGCCAACCGCATCCCGGTCGACTGCCAGCGCCTGACCCCGGACCTGTTGTCGCTGGTGGAACTCGACCAATCCACCCTTGATCAAGTGGTTGCCCAGGTGCCCGGTGGCGCTGCCAATGTGCAGGACATCTACCCGTTGGCGCCGTTGCAGGAAGGCATTCTCTACCACTACCTCACCGCCGAGCAGGGCGACCCGTATCTGCTGCAATCGCACCTGGCGTTCGACAGTATCGAGCGCCTGCACGCCTTCGCCCAGGCGCTGCAACAGGTGATCGACCGCCACGACATCCTGCGTACCGGCGTGGTGTGGGAAGGGCTGGTGCAACCGCTGCAAGTGGTGTGGCGCAAGGCCCGGTTGCCTCTTGAACAGCTGCAGCTTGAAGGCGATGTACTGGCCGGCCTGCATCAACGTTTTGATGCACGCCGCTACCGCCTGGACATCAGCCAAGCGCCGTTGATTCGCCTGGCCTACGCCGACGATCCGGCCAACCAGCGTGTGGTTGTGGTGCTGCTCTATCACCATATCGCCCTCGACCACACCGCCTTTGACGTGGTGCTGCGGGAAATGCAGGGTTATCTGTTGGGCCATCCGGTGCCGACCGCTGCACCGATGCCGTACCGCAACTACGTGGCCCAGGCGCGCTTGGGGGTGAGTGAGCAGGAGCACGAAACGTTCTTCCGCACCCTGCTCGGCGATGTCGACGAGCCAACCCTGCCATTCGGCCTGCAAAACGTGCGCGGCGACGGTAACGCCATCGAAGAGTACCGCCTGCACCTGGACAGCGACCTCAACCGCCGCCTGCGTGCCCGGGCCCGTTTGCTGGGTGTGAGCACCGCAAGCCTGTTCCACCTGGCCTGGGGCCAAGTGCTGGCGGCCACGTCCGGGCGCCAGAGTGTGGTGTTCGGCACTGTGTTGGTGGGGCGTCTGCAAGGCGGTGAAGGGGCCGACCGTGCGCTGGGCGTGTTCATCAATACGTTGCCGCTGCGCCTGGATATCGACGGTCAGGGCGCGCGCTCCGCCGTACGCGCCACGCATGCGCGGCTCACCGCTTTGCTCGGTCATGAGCACGCTTCCCTGGCCCTGGCCCAGCGTTGCAGCGGCGTGGCTGCACCTGCGCCGTTGTTCAGCTCAATGCTCAACTATCGCCATCGCGGCGGCGCCACCCGTTCCCAGGAGGCGCAACACGCCTGGGAAGGTATGCAGACCCTGGTCAACGACGGGCGCACCAACTACCCGCTGACCTTGAACGTGGATGACCTGGGTGATGGCTACGACGTGACTGCGTTGGCCCAGGTCGATGCGCAACGTGTCTGCGGGTACCTGCAAGTGGCCCTGTCCGGGCTGGTCGAGGCCCTGGAGCAGGCACCGAACCAGGCGCTCAATCGCCTGCCGATTCTGAGTTCCGAGGAGCGACACACACTGCTGGTGACGTTCAACGCCACGGAGGTGAACTACAACCTCGACCAGACCCTGCACGGGATGTTCGAAGCCCAAGTTCAGCGCACGCCGCACGCCATCGCGGTGAAGGCGGGCGAGCAGCAGCTTACCTACCAACAACTCAACGAGCGTGCCAATCGCCTGGCCCATCATCTGCGCGCGCTGGGTGTACAGCCGGATGCCCGGGTGGGGATTTGCCTGGAGCGCGGCCTGGACATGGTCGTCGGCCTGTTCGCCATCCTCAAGGCCGGTGGCGGTTATGTGCCGCTGGACCCGGCGTACCCGCTGGAGCGTATCGCCTACATGCTGCACGACAGCGCGCCGGTCGTGGTGCTGGCCCAGAACGCCACCGTAGGCTTGCTGGGCGACGTGCCGCTGCTCAATCTGGACCTGGACACCTGGCAGCATCAGCCGCTGAGCAACCCCGAGGTACCGGGCCTGACCGCCCGGCATCAGGCCTACGTGATCTACACCTCAGGCTCCACTGGCCAGCCCAAAGGCGTGATCAACGAACACGCCGGGGTGGTCAACCGGCTGCTGTGGATGCAGGACGCTTATGGCCTCAAGGCCGATGACGCGGTGTTGCAGAAAACCCCGTTCAGTTTCGACGTGTCGGTATGGGAATTCTTCTGGCCGCTGTTCACCGGCGCACGCTTGGTGATGGCGCGCCCCGGCGGGCATAAAGACCCGGCGTACCTGTGCGAAGTGATCCAGGCGGAGCACATCACCACGCTGCACTTTGTGCCGTCGATGCTTGATGTGTTCCTGGCCCATGGCGATGTGAGCCAGGCGGCTGGGCTGGTGCGGGTGATGTGCAGCGGCGAAGCGCTGCCGGGCAGCCTGGTGCGGCGTTTCAAGGCGCAGTTGCCGGGGATCGGCCTGTACAACCTGTACGGCCCGACTGAAGCGGCGGTGGACGTGACCGCCTGGAACTGCGCACGCCCCGACGTGCTGGACAACACCCCCATCGGCAAGCCCATCGCCAATACGCGCATGTACGTGCTGGATGCGCAGTTGCAGCCGGTGCCGCTGGGTGTGGTCGGCGAGCTGTTTATCGGCGGTGTGCAAGTGGCGCGGGGTTACCTGAACCGCCCTGAGCTGACTGCCGAGCGCTTCCTCGACGACCCGTTCCACGCGGGTCGGATGTACCGCACCGGCGACCTTGGCCGCTACTTGCCCGACGGCACTATCGAATACCTGGGCCGCAATGACGACCAGGTCAAGATCCGTGGCCTGCGTATCGAACTGGGGGAAATCCAGGCGCGTCTGCTTGAGCACTCCCTGGTCAGCGAAGCGGCGGTGGTCGCCCGTGAGGATCGCCTCGTCGCCTACTACACCGGTACGCCAACCGAGATCGAGGCACTGCGCGCTCACCTGCTGCAACACCTGCCGGACTTTATGGTGCCCGCGCTGTTCGTGCACCTCGACGCGCTGCCCTTGAGCCCCAACGGCAAACTCGACCGCAAGGCTTTGCCAGCGCCCGGCCTGCACGCCTTGAACGTGCGTGAGTACGAAGCGCCGGAAGGCGACACCGAAATCCTGCTGGCGCAGCTGTGGGCCGAGTTGCTCAACGTGGAGCGGGTCGGGCGCCAGGATAATTTCTTTGAACTGGGCGGGCACTCGCTGCTTGCCGTGAGCTTGATCGGGCGCTTGCGCCAGGAAGGCATGGAAGCTGACGTCCGGGCGCTGTTCGAACAGCCGACCCTGGCCGGCTACGCCGCAATGACCGAACGAATGGAGATCGTCCTGTGAGCCTCTTAGAGCTGCTGGCAACCCTGAAAACCAAGGACATCCAACTGGCGCTCAAGGGCGAGCAGTTGTCGGTGCAAGGCAACAAGCAAGCGTTGAGTGACCCGGCGATCCTTGCCGCCTTGCGCGAGCACAAACCGGCGCTGATCGAGCTGATTAAGGCCGGCGAGTATTCCGCCACCAAGGCCGGTGAAGTCGACGTGCCGGCCAATGGCATCCCGGCCGGCGCCCAGCACATCACACCGGACATGCTGACGTTGTCCAGCCTCAGCCAGGACGAGATCGACCGCATCGTCGCCACCGTCGACGGCGGCGTGGCGAATATCCAGGACATCTACCCGCTGGCACCGTTGCAGGAAGGCATCCTGTTCCACCATGTCAGCGCCGAGCAGGGCGACCCGTACGTCATGCAATCTCAGTTCGCGTTCGACAGCCTGGCGCGCTTCGAGGCGTTCGCCCAGGCGCTGCAAGCGGTGATGGATCGCCATGACATCCTGCGCACCGGCGTGGTCTGGGATGGCCTGCAACAGCCGTCGCAAGTGGTGTGGCGCACGGCGCGCCTGCCGGTGCAGGCCTTGCAACTCGACCCGGCGGATGGCGAGATCGCCGCCCAACTGCACGCCCTGTTCGATGCGCGCCACTATCGCCTCGACGTGACCCAGGCGCCGTTGCTGCGCTTGGTGCGTGCCGATGACCCGGCCAATGGGCGTATCGTCGCCACCTTGCTGTTCCACCACATGGCCCTGGACCATAGCGCCCTGGAAGTGGTGTGCCATGAAATGCAGGCGTGCCTGCTGGGGCAGGGCGCGGCGTTGGGCCAGGCGGTGCCGTTTCGCAACTATGTAGCCCAGGCACGGCTGGGCATCAGCGAGCAGGAACACGAAGGCTTCTTCCGCCAGATGCTTGGCGATATCAGCGAGCCGACCTTGCCGTTTGGCTTGCAGGATGTGCAGGGCGATGCGCGGGGCATCAGCGAGCTCAGCCTGCCCTTGGCGGCGCTATTGAGCCAGCGCTTGCGCACCCAGGCGCGGCAGTTGGGGGTAAGCGCGGCAAGCCTGTTTCACCTGGGCTGGGCGCAGGTGTTGGGAGCATTGGCCGGCAAGCAACAGGTGGTGTTCGGCACGGTGTTGATGGGCCGTATGCAAGGCAGTCATGACACGGACCGCGCCTTGGGCATCTTCATCAACACCTTGCCGTTTCGCGTGGACGTGGACGGCCAGGACGTGCGCGCCGGGGTCAAGGCCACCCATGGTCGGCTCACCACACTGCTGCGCCACGAGCATGCGGCACTGGCCCTGGCCCAGCGCTGCAGTGGGGTGATCGCGCCGACGCCGTTGTTCAGCGCGCTGCTCAACTATCGCCACAGCGCGCCCGCCGCCAGCGCCGAAGCCGTCTCGGCGTGGCAAGGCATCGCCGCCCTCAGTGCTGAAGAACGCACCAACTATCCACTGACCCTGAGCGTCGATGACCTGGGCGAAGGCTTTGGCCTGAGCCTGCTGGCCAGCACCCAGGTGGACCCGCAGCGGGTCTGCGCCTACCTGCAAACTGCCCTGGAAAACCTGGTGACGGCCCTGGAGCAGGCGCCGGACACCGCGCTCAATCAAGTGCCGGTGGTGCCCGCCGTCGAGCAGCGGTTGCTGTTGGAACAGTTCAACGCCACCCAGGCCGAGTTCCCCCAGGGCACCACCTTGCATGGGCGTATCGAAGCCCAGGCCGTTCTCACGCCACATGCCATCGCGGCGGTGCAGCTTGAACGCTCGCTGACCTACGCTGAGCTCAACGGGCAAGCCAACCTGCTGGCCCATCACTTGCTGGCGCTGGGCGTCAAACCCGATGACCGCGTGGCCATCGTCGCCCGTCGTGGACTGGACACCTTGGCCGGGTTGCTGGCGATCCTTAAAGCCGGCGCCTGCTACGTACCGGTGGACCCGTCCCACCCGGCCGAGCGCCTCGCCTACCTGCTTAGCGACAGCGCCCCGGTAGCGGTGCTGACTCAGCACGCGTTGCTCGAACGCCTGCCCGAGCTGGACGTGCCGGTGATCAACCTGGACCGCTACACCTGGCACCACCACGCGGCGAGCAACCCCAGCGTCGCCGTGACCCCGGCGAACCTCGCCTATGTGATCTACACCTCCGGCTCCACCGGCCTGCCCAAAGGCGTGATGGTGGAACACCACACCGTCACCAACCTGGTAGATTGGCATTGCCGCGCTTTCGACCTCTGCGCCGGGCGCCACACCGCCAGCGTCGCCGGGTTCGGCTTTGATGCCATGGCCTGGGAAGTGTGGCCGGCGCTGTGTGTCGGCGCGACCCTGCACTTGCCACCGGCCCACGACGGCCCCGAAGACATCGACGCGTTGCTGGCCTGGTGGTGCGCGCAGCCGCTGGATGTGTGCTTCCTGCCGACGCCGGTGGCCGAGTACGCCTTCAGCCAGCACATCGAGCACCCGACGCTGCGCACCTTGCTGGTCGGCGGCGATCGCCTGCGGCAGTTCGGGTGGGCGCAGCGGTTTGAGCTGATCAACAACTACGGCCCTACCGAAGCCACGGTGGTCGCCACCTCCGGCAAGGTCGAGGCCGGGCAGGCGTTGCATATCGGCAAACCCATCGCCAATGCCACGGTGTACGTGCTGGACGAGCAACAACGCCCGGTGCCGCTGGGCGTGGCGGGCGAGTTGTATGTGGGCGGCAAGGGCGTGGCGCGTGGCTACCTGAACCGTCCGCAACTGACCGCCGAACGCTTCCTGGACGACCCGTTCAGCGTCGGACGCATGTACCGCACCGGTGACCTGGTGCGCTGGTTGCCCGACGGCAACCTCGATTACCTGGGCCGCAATGACGATCAGGTGAAAATCCGTGGTGTGCGCATCGAACTGGGAGAAATCGAAACCCAACTCAACCAACTGCCGAGCTTGCAGGAAGTGGTGGTGCTGGTGCGTGACGAGCGGCTGGTGGCGTACTACACCGAAAACCCGCAACTTGACTCATTGGCGGTGGGCGATATCCGCGCCCATCTGGTGGCGCACCTGCCGGACTACATGGTCCCGGTCGCCTTCATGAAACTTGACGCGCTGCCCTTGACCGCCAACGGCAAGCTCGACCGCAAGGCCCTGCCAGCGCCGGATAGGGCCGCGGTGTTTACCCGCCAATACGCGACGCCCGAGGGCGAGATCGAAAGCAGCCTGGCGCAGATCTGGGCCGATGTCTTGCAGGTAGAACGCGTCGGCCGTTACGACCACTTCTTTGAACTGGGCGGGCACTCGCTGCTCGCCATGCGCATGGTGTCCCAGGTGCGCCAACGACTGGGCGTGGAGCTGTTGCTCAGCGACCTGTTTTCCAATGCCGAACTGGCCGCCGTTGCCGACGTGCTGGCCCAGGCCGGTCGCAGCACCTTGCCGGCGATCCTGCCGGCCAACCGCGATGAGCCGGTGCCGCTGTCGTTCGCCCAGCAGCGCTTGTGGTTCCTGGCGTTGATGGAAGGCGCCAACACGGCCTACAACATTCCCATCGGCTTGCGCTTGCGCGGGCAACTGCATGTGCAGGCCTTGCAACGGGCGCTGGCGCGGATCGTTGCGCGGCACGAAACCCTGCGCAGCCGCTTCGCCCAGCACGGTGACGACGCCCAGGTGCTGATCGTCGCGGCCGACGACGTGCTGCCGCTGCAAGTGCAGGACTTGCGCCGCCACCCGCAACCGCAACAGGCGCTGGATGCGTTGATCCACGGCGAAGCGTCGGCGCCGTTCGACCTCGAACGCGGCCCGCTGCTGCGCGGGCGCCTGGTGGTGATGGCCGACGAGCACCATGTGCTGTTGCTGACCCTGCACCATATCGTCTCCGATGGCTGGTCCATGGGCGTGCTCACCCGCGAACTGATGGCGCTGTACCAGGCCTTCAGCCATGGGCAGCCCGACCCGTTGCCGCCACTGCCGATCCAATACGGCGACTTTGCCGTGTGGCAACGCTTGTGGCTCAGCGGCGAAGTACTTCATCGCCAGAGCCGCTATTGGCAACAGGCCCTGGCTGGTGCGCCAGCGTTGCTCAGCCTGCCCACCGACCGCCCGCGCCCGGCGCAGCAGGACTACGCCGGCAGCAGCGTGGAGATCCGTCTGGACGAGCGCCTCACCGCCGGGCTCAAGGCCTTGAGCCAACGCCATGGCAGCACGCTGTACATGACGGTAATGACCGCCTGGGCGTCCTTGCTCGCGCGGCTCTCGGGGCAGGCAGATGTGGTGATCGGCTCGCCGGTGGCCAACCGTACGCGCACTGAAGTCGAAGGCCTCATCGGCCTGTTCGTCAACACCCTGGCGGTGCGCATCGACACCTCGGGCGCGCCCACTACCGAAGCGCTGCTGGCGCGGGTCAAGGCGCTGACCTTGGCGGCCCAGGCCCATCAGGACCTGCCCTTCGAACAAGTGGTGGAAATCACCCGGCCGGTACGCAGCCTGGCCCACAGCCCACTGTTCCAAACCCTGTTGGCCTGGCAGGACAGCAGCGCGCCGATCCTGGCCCTGGGCGACCTGGCCCTGGAAGGCATCGTGGAGAACAGCCACTTTGCCAAGTTCGACCTGTCGCTGAACCTCGGCGAAGTGCAGGGCACGATTATCGGCGCGCTGGAATACGCCGTGGCGCTGTTCGATGAAGCGACGATGCAGCGTTACGTCGGCTACTTCACCCGCGTGTTGCAGGCCATGGTCGATAACGATCAGGCGGTGTTGGAGCATGCGCCGCTGCTGGACGAGGGCGAGCGCCGGCACGTGCTGTTCGATTTCAACGCCACCCAGGTGGATTACAACCTCGACCAGACCTTGCACGGCATGTTTGAAGCCCAGGTGGCCCGCACGCCCCATGCGATTGCGCTCAAGGCTGGCGAACAGCAACTGACGTACGCCGAGCTCAACGCGCGGGCCAACCAACTCGCCCATCACTTGCTGGCGCTGGGTGTCCAGCCGGATTCGCGGGTGGCGATCTGCGTGGAGCGCGGCCTGGAGATGGTCATCGGCCTGTACGCGATCCTCAAGGCCGGCGCCGCTTATGTGCCGCTGGACCCGGCTTACCCGCTGGAGCGCATCGCCTACATGCTCAGCGACAGCGCACCCGCTGTTGTACTGATCCAGGGTGCTACTCGTGCGCTGGTGGGCGCGGTGCCGGTGGTCGATCTGGACCAACCGAGCTGGCACGCGCAATCCGTGGATAACCCCGCGGTGCAGGGCCTGAGCGCCTATGTGATCTACACCTCCGGCTCCACTGGCCAGCCCAAGGGCGTGATCAACGACCATGGCGGCGTGGTCAATCGCCTGCTGTGGATGCAGGACGAGTATGGGCTCACCGCCCAGGACCGGGTCTTGCAGAAAACCCCGTTCAGCTTTGATGTGTCGGTCTGGGAATTCTTCTGGCCGCTGTTCACCGGCGCCTGCCTGGTGATGGCCCGTCCTGGCGGGCATAAAGACCCGGCGTACCTGTGCGAGGTGATAGAGGCCGAACACATCACCACGTTGCACTTTGTGCCGTCGATGCTCGACGTGTTCCTGGCCCATGGCGACGTCAGCCAGGCGGCCGGGCTGGTGCGGGTGATGTGCAGCGGCGAAGCCTTGCCGGGCAGCCTGGTGCGCCGGTTCAAGGCGCAGTTGCCGGGGATCGGCTTGTACAACCTGTATGGCCCGACCGAAGCGGCCGTCGACGTGACGGCATGGAGCTGCGCGGGCCCGGTGACGCCGGACAACACGCCCATCGGTAAGCCCATTGCCAACACCCGCATGTACCTGCTGGACGCGCAGTTGCAGCCGGTGCCGCTGGGCGTGGTCGGCGAGCTGTTTATCGGCGGCGTGCAAGTGGCGCGGGGGTACCTGAACCGTGCGGAACTGACCGCCGAACGCTTTCTTCAAGATCCATTTGTCAGCGGTCGTATGTACCGCACCGGCGACGTCGGCCGCTACTTGCCCGATGGGAATATTGAGTACCTGGGCCGCAACGACGACCAGGTGAAAATCCGTGGCCTGCGTATCGAACTGGGCGAGATCCAGGCGCGCCTGACCGAGTGCCCAGCAGTCAACGAGGCCGCCGTGATCGCCCGCGAAGACCGTCTGGTGGCGTACTACACCGGTGCCTTCACCGACATCGACGTGCTGCGCAGTCAGTTGTTGCATCACCTGCCTGAATTCATGGTGCCGGCGATCTTCGTTCATCTCGACGCATTGCCCCTGAGTCCCAACGGCAAACTCGACCGCAAGGCGCTGCCCGCGCCGGGCCTGGATTCGGTGGTGGTGCGCGAATACGAAGCGCCCCAGGGCGACACGGAAATCGCCCTGGCCAGCCTGTGGGCCGAGTTGCTCAAGGTGGAACGTGTGGGCCGTCACGATAACTTCTTCGAACTGGGCGGGCATTCGTTGCTGGCGGTGAGCCTGATGGGGCGCATGCGCGGCCTTGGCTTGTCGGCGGACGTAAAAGTGCTGTTTGGTCAGCCAACCTTGTCGGCACTGGCGGCGGCGTTGGGCACTGGTCGTGAAGTGGCGGTGCCGGTCAATGGCATCGTTGACGGTTGCACCTCGATCACGCCGGGCATGTTGCCGCTGATCGCGCTGGAGCAAGTCGCCATCGACCGCCTCGTCGCCTGCATCCCCGGCGGTGCGGCGAATGTGCAGGATATCTACCCCCTGACGCCGTTGCAGGCCGGCATGCTCTATCACCACCGCGCCGTGCAGGAAGGCGATGCCTATGTGTTGCAGGCGCAGTTTGCCTTTGACAGCCGTCAACGTCTGGACGCCTTTGCCCTGGCGTTGCAGGCGGTGATCGAGCGCCACGACATCCTGCGTTCGTCGTTCCACTGGGACGGCCTGGAAGAACCGGTGCAGGTGGTCTGGCGCAAGGCGTCGCTGCGGGTTGAAACCGCGCCGCTGCCGCAACGCCTCGACCTGTCCCAAGCGCCGTTGATGCGCCTGGTGTGCAGCGAAGAAACCCCGCGTGTGGTCGCCACCTTGCTGTTCCATCACTTGGTCATGGACCACATCGCCCTGGAGATCCTGCAACACGAGATGCAGGCGTTTCTGTTGGGCACTCAACACCGCCTGGGAACGGCTGTGCCGTATCGCAACTACGTGGCGCAGATGCGCTTGGGCGCAGACGATCACGAAGGGTTTTTCCGCGAAATGCTCGGCCAGATCGACGAGCCCACGGAAGTGGCCAAGCTGGGCATCGATGAGCAGGCCCGTCTGACGATTGCTCCCGAATTAAGCCAGCGCCTGCGCACTCAGGCGCGCCAGTCCGGCGTCAGCGCCGCCAGCCTGATGCACTTGGGCTGGGCCCAGGTGCTGGGCAAGGTGTCCGGCCGTGAGCAGGTGGTGTTCGGCACCGTGATGCTTGGCCGCTTGTACGGCGGTGAAGGCGCCGAACGGGCCATGGGCGTGTTCATCAATACGTTGCCGTTGCGGGTCGACCTGGGTGAGCACTCGGTACGCCACGCCGCGCGCGCCACCCATGGGCGGCTGAGCCAACTGCTCAGCCATGAACACGCGCCGCTGGCATTGGCCCAGCGTTGCAGCGGCGTGCCGGTGACCACGCCGCTGTTCAGTGTGCTATTCAACTATCGGCACAGCGCGCCGCAGGCCGGTGCAGTCGCCGAGGCATGGCAAGGTATTGAGCTGCTCAAGGCCGAGGAACACAGCAACTACGGCCTGTCGATGAGCGTGGATGACCTGGGCGATGGCTTCACCTTGAACGCTTCGGGGCAGGGCGCCCGGCGCCTGTGTGAGTACCTGAATGTGGCCCTTGAGCAACTGGTGCAGGCGCTGGAACAGGGCAGCGATGTCGCCATCAGCCGCTTGCCGATCCTGCCCGCCGCCGAACAGCACCAACTGCGGCTAGCGTTCAATGCCAGCACCCGCGACTTCCCCCGTGAACACACCGTGCAGCGTCTGTTCGAAGCCCAGGCCCAGGCGCGTCCGGACGCATTGGCCGTGGTGCATGGCGAGCAGCGCCTGAGCTACGGCGAGCTCAATACCCGCGCCAATTGCCTGGCCCATTACCTGTTAGGACTGGGCGTAAAACCTGGCGACAACGTGGCGATCCTGCTGCCGCGTTCTGTCGCGCTGCTGGTCGGCCAACTGGCCGTGTTGAAGTGCGCGGCCGCCTATGTGCCGCTGGACATCAACGCGCCCGCCGAACGTCAGGCGTTCATGGTGCAGGACAGCGGTGCGCGCTGGTTGTTGACCTACAGCGACTCGGTGATCGAATACGCGGCGCAACGCCTGGACGTGGACACCCTGGCCCTCGATCCACAACCTAGCCATAACCCGGATTTGTCGCAGTCTTCGGACAGCGAGGCCTACATCATGTACACCTCCGGCTCCACCGGCGTTCCCAAGGGTGTGCTGGTGCCCCATCGGGGCATCACGCGGTTGGTACTCAACAACGGCTATGCCGATTTCAATGCCAGCGACCGCGTGGTCTTCGCCTCCAACCCGGCGTTCGACGCCAGCACCATGGATGTATGGGGGCCACTGCTTAATGGCGGGCAAGTGCAGGTGATCGATCACGCCACCTTGCTCGACCCTGTGGCATTCGGCATAGCGTTAAAGGGCGCGACGGTGTTGTTCGTCACCACGGCGCTGTTCAACCAGTACGTGCAACTGATTCCCGACGCGTTGGCGGGTTTGCGCATCCTGCTGTGCGGCGGCGAGCGTGCCGATCCAGCGGCGTTCCGCAGCCTGTTGGCCCAGGCGCCGACGTTGCGCCTGGTGCATTGCTACGGCCCAACGGAAACCACCACCTACGCCACCACCTATGAAGTGCGCGCACTTGCCGACGACGCCGACAGCGTGCCGGTGGGGCGACCGATCTCCAACACCCAGATTTATGTGCTGGATGCGCACTTGCAGCCAGTGCCCCAGGGCGTGACCGGTGAAATCTGCATCGGTGGTGACGGCGTGGCCAAGGGGTACTTGAACCGTCCTGAACTGACCGCTGAAAAGTTTGTGCAGGATCCGTTCAACCCAGGCGCCTTGATGTACCGCACTGGCGACCTCGGCCGCTGGACGGCGCAGGGCCTGCTCGAATGCATCGGGCGCAATGACGATCAGGTGAAAATCCGTGGTTTCCGTATTGAGCTGGGAGAGATCGAAGCGCGCTTGATGACCTGCGTGGGTATTCAGGACGCGGTCGTGTTGGCCCGTGAAGACGCGCCGGGGGATAAGCGCTTGGTGGCGTATTTCACCTGGGCTGCCGAACCGGTCGGCATCGACAACGTACGTGCCCATCTTCAAGGGCAATTGCCGGACTACATGCTGCCATCGGCCTATGTGCCGCTGGACCGCTTGCCGTTGACTGCCAATGGCAAGGTCGACCGCAAAGCCTTGCCGGTGCCGGCTGTGGACGCGCTGGTCAGTCGTGATTTCGAAGCACCGACCGACGCCCTGGAACAGACCTTGGCGCAATTATGGGGCGAGGTGCTGAAGCTGGAGCAGGTGGGCCGGAATGACAGCTTCTTTGAACTGGGCGGGCATTCGCTGTTGGCGATTCGCCTGGTCAACCTGATGGACGAAGCGGGACTGGCAGTGAGCCTGGCCGAGTTGTTCCAGCACGCCAGCGTGGCGTCGGTGGCGACCATGCTGCGCCAGCGCACCGCTGAGCCGGTGCGCGACAGCTCGGTGATTACGGTGCGCAGCAGCGGCTCGCAAGCGCCGTTGTTCCTGGTGCATGAGTTCAGCGGCATGGACGTGTATTTCCCGGCGCTGGGCCAGCATTTACCGGGTGATTACCCGATCTATGGCCTACCGGGTGTGGCGCTCGGCGAGGCGCACCTCAACACCCTGGAAGGCTTGGCGGCGCGCATGGTGGGCCTGATTCGCGGCTTGCAGCCCCATGGGCCGTATCGCATCGCCGGCTGGTCATTTGGCGGTGTGCTGGCCTATGAAGTGGCGATGCAGCTACTGGGGCTGGATGAACCCGTGGCGTTCCTTGGCTTGATCGACAGCTACGTGCCGCGCCTGACCGACCAGGGCAAGGCGCGTTGGAGCGGGCCAGACGCGCTTAAGCGGCATTTGCTGTTGCAGTGCCGCGCCTATTGGAACGCACAGGGAGGTGTGGATGAGCTGGCAAGGATTGAACAGTTGGACGCGCAGATTGGACAGTTGGACTTTGCAGGTGTGCTGCAACGCTGTCGCGATCAAGGTTTGCTATACGCGCAAATGGCGGCGGCTGAGGATGCGGACCTCTTGAGCTTTATCGAGCGCGAAGTCGGGCATGGGCATGCGCTGGCGCACTACAGCTTGTTTCCGCTGCCGGTGCCTGTGCACCTGTTCAGCGCTATAGAGCGGCCGACCGAGTTGTCGCGGAGCAGTGTGTCGCTGGGTTGGGATGACGCCCTGGCGCCTGGGCAGTTGCGTCAGGTTGAAGTGCCGGGTGATCACCAGAGCATGATGCAGGCGCCGCATATCCGAGCGTTGGGTGCGGCGATGACAGAGGCATTGGCAGGGTGTTCACCGGTGAGGGAAACGGCGCATCAACCGTTGCTGCGGATCCAGAGCGGACGGGCCGGGTATGCGCCGGTGTTCTGCGTGCCGGGGGCAGGGGACAGCGTCACCGGGTTTGTGGGCCTGAGCGAAGCGCTTGGACGGGACTGGCCGTTGTTTGGCTTGCAGCCGCGTGGGTTGGATGGCGAGGCGGTGCCCCACAGCCAGGTGGAAGCGGCAGCGCGCTGTTATCTGCACGCGCTGGAACATGAGTGCCCGCATGGGCCGGTGCATCTGGTCGGGCATTCGTTTGGCGGCTGGGTGGCACTGGAGATGGCGCTGCGGTTGCAGGCGGCTGGACGGGAAGTGGCGTCGTTGACGGTGATCGACAGCGAAGCGCCGGGTAGTGCAGGTCGGGCTTATACGACGACGGCGGCGTTGTTGAGGTTGATCGAGGCGATGCAGCTGGCGGCGGGGAAACCCTTGGGAATTGACCGTGAAACCTTCGCGGTTGGCGATGAAGTGGCGCAGCGCCAGAGCCTGCATGGGGGAATGGTTGGGGTGGGGTTGTTGCCGGCCCGTGCCAGTGTTGATGCGATGGCGGGACCGGCCCGGACTTATGCGGCGGCGTTGCGTACGGAGTATCGGCCGACTCAGCGATATCGCGGGGTGGTGCGGTTGGTGTTGGCGCAGGATCCGGCGTTGGATGCGGTGGGCAATCAGCGGGAGCAGGGGGGGATGATTGAGGGGTGGCGTAAGCAGGGCAGCTCTTTGGAGGTTTGGTATGGGGTGGGGAATCACTTCACATTGCTCAAAGCACCGAATGTTCACGGGCTGTCGCGGTGGTGGTTGGACACGGCGGTGATTGGGGAGGTGGTTTCGTGAAGAGGGTATACCGCTTTAAATGTGGGAGGGGGCTTGCCCTCTATAGCGATCTTTCGGTGCACATATCCATTCCCGCGGTAACGGCGACTTGTGGTTCCGCTCTTACAGCGGGTTACTTTTGGAAAGGCCGGAATGCCGGCCCAGCCAAAAGTAACCAAAAGGCCTTCGCCTCACCACTCGGCACCTCGCCTAGGCTCGGCGTGCCCTCACTCCGGCTTTGGAACGTGGGCCGCCGCTCCAAAACCTGCGTTCGGCCAGCGTGGTTTTACGGGGCGACCGCAGATCAAAATCAAGAGCGCGGCGGCCTTAGAGCCGACCGGTTTATTGAGTCGAACTGATTTCACAGGTGGGAGGGGGCTTGCCCCCGATAGCGATCTTTCGGTGTGCATTTCCACTCCTGCAGAAACGGATATGTACCCAATCAAAAAAAGCCCAACCCAATAGGCCGGGCCAAACCACTTTCTATGGTCATCTATGCAAAACTCTAAATTCCGCAAAATCGGCATATTCACCGTACTGGCCGTAGCCATCAGCCTAATCATCTACACCGTCCAGGCCCCGGCCGACGGACCGCTGTACCTCACCGCCACCGCCGAACGTGGCGACATCGAAAACGCCGTCCTGGCCACCGGTCTACTCGAAGGCATCAAACAAGTCGACGTCGGCGCCCAAGTCTCCGGCCAGTTAAAGTCACTCAAGGTCAAAGTGGGCGACAAGGTAAAAAAGGGCCAATGGCTCGCCGAAATCGACCCGTTGATCCTGCAAAACACCCTGCGCAAAGCCCAAGTGGATGAGGAAAACCTCCAGGCCCAGCGCAGGGCCACGGCGGCTCAGCTCAAGCAGGCCAAGTCGGTGTATGAACGCTACAAAGGTTTGCAGGATGACGAGTCGGTATCGCGCCAGGACTTTGAAGATGCCGAATCGACCTTCCAGGTGCAGCAGGCCAATCTGTTGGCCCTGGATGCGCAGATCAAAAGCGCACATATCCAGATCGACACCGCCAAGATCAACCTGGATTACACCCGCATCAATGCGCCCATCGACGGCGATGTGGTGGGCATCGTCACCCAGGAAGGCCAGACGGTGATCGCCAGCCAACTGGCGCCGGTGCTGCTCAAGTTGGCGGACCTGGACACCATGACGGTCAAGGCCCAGGTGTCGGAGGCGGATGTGATTCATATCAGCCCCGGCCAGCAGGTGTATTTCACCATCCTCGGTGAAGCCGACAAACGCTACTACGCCAAGCTGCGCGGCACCGAGCCGGCACCGCAGAACTTCCTTGAAACCCAGACCGCCGGCACGCCCAAGCAGAACACGGCGGTGTTTTACAACGCGTTGTTCGATGTGCCCAACCCCGACCATCGCCTGCGCATCGCCATGACCGCCCAGGTGCGTATCGTGCTCGACACCGCCCAGGCCGCGTTGATGGTGCCGGTGGCGGCGCTCGGGGCGCGCAATAAGGACGGCAGTTACGCGCTGCGGGTGCTGGATGCCAAGGGCAAGGCGGTGTCCCGTGATGTAAAAACCGGCATCAACAACAACGTCAAGGTGCAGATCCTGGAGGGCCTGGCCGAGGGCGATAAAGTGGTGATCGGTGATGCGTCGCCTGCTGTGGCGGGGAACTGACGGATGAGCCAGCCACTGTTGGAACTCAAGGGCATCACCCGCAGTTTCATGGCCGGCGAGCGTGAGTTCATTGCGCTCAAGGGTATCGACCTGACGATTCAGGCCGGGGAAATGATCGCGATTATCGGCGCGTCCGGTTCCGGTAAATCCACCTTAATGAATATCCTTGGCGGCCTGGATTACGCCACTGCCGGCAGTTACAAGATCAATGGCATCGAAACCCGCTCGTTGGGTGATGAACAACTGGCGGAACTGCGCCGCGATTATTTCGGGTTCATCTTCCAGCGCTACCACTTGCTGGCGCACCTCAGTGCTTTGCACAACGTGGAAATGCCGGCGATTTACGCGGGCACCCCACAGACTCAACGCCACAGTCGCGCACGGGAGTTGCTCGAACGCCTGGGGCTGGCCAGCCACACCACCCACCGTCCCAGCCAGTTGTCGGGCGGGCAGCAGCAACGGGTCAGTATTGCCCGAGCCTTGATGAATGGCGGTGAAGTGATCCTCGCCGACGAACCCACCGGCGCCCTTGACACCCACAGCGGCAAGGAGGTGATGCGTATCCTCGCCGAGCTGCACGCGGCCGGGCACACGGTGATTATCGTCACGCACGATCCCAAGGTGGCGGCGAATGCCCAGCGTATTGTCGAGGTCTGTGACGGCGAGATCATCAGTGACAAGGCCAACACCCGCAGTGGACTGGACGCGCCTGCCGAGGCGCCGATAGAGCCCCGGCGCAGCGGCGCACGGCGGTTGGTGGCGAGCCTTGGGTTGTTCAAGGAAGCGTTCAACATGGCCTGGGTCGCGCTGGTGTCCCATCGCATGCGCACCTTGCTGACCATGCTCGGCATTGTCATCGGCATCACCTCGGTGGTGTCGATCTCGGCCATCGGCGAAGGCGCCAAGCGCTATGTGCTCAAGGACATCCAGGCGATTGGCAGCAACACCATCGATATCTTTTCCGGCACCAGTTTCGGCGACAGCCGCGCCTCGGCCATCGAAACCCTGATGCCGTCGGATGTGGACGCGCTGAACCAGTTGTACTACGTGGACAGTGCCACGCCGGTGGTGGGCCGCAGCCTGTTGCTGCGCTACGGCAATATTGATCTGGATGCCCAAGTCAATGGCGTCAGCGACCGCTACTTCAAGGTCAAGGGGCTGAAGCTTGAAGCCGGTATTGCCTTCAGCGAAAGCGATGCACGGCGCCAGGCCCAGGTGGTGGTGATCGACCACAACACCCGGCACCGTCTGTTCGGGCCGAACGTGGACCCGTTGGGCCAGGTGATCCTGGTGGGCAACCTGCCGTGCACAGTGATTGGCGTGACGGCCGACAACAAAAACATGTTCGCCGCCAGCAAGGCGCTCAACGTGTGGGTGCCTTACGAAACAGCGGCGGGGCGTCTTTTAGGCCAGCGCCACTTGGACAGCATCACCGTGCGCATCAAGGACGGTCAGCCGAGCAAGGTGGTGGAAGACAACGTCAACAAGCTCATGCTGCAACGCCACGGCACCAAGGATTTTTTCACCAATAACCTCGACAGCATCATGCAGACGGTGCAAAAAACCAGCCGCTCCCTGGCGCTGCTGTTGTCGTTGATCGCAGTGATTTCATTGCTGGTGGGGGGGATTGGCGTGATGAATATCATGCTGGTGTCGGTCACCGAGCGTACTCGTGAGATCGGTATTCGCATGGCAGTGGGCGCGCGGCAGTCGGACATTCGTCAGCAGTTTTTAGTGGAAGCGGTGATGGTGTGCCTGATCGGCGGCTTGATTGGTATCTCGCTGTCCTACGCGCTGGGGTTTCTGTTTTCGCTGTTTGTGAAGGAATGGGAAATGGTGTTTTCGGTCGGCTCAATCGTCACAGCCTTCGCCTGTTCGACGCTGATCGGCATTGTGTTCGGCTTTGTGCCAGCGCGGAACGCGGCGCGGCTGGACCCGATTGAGGCATTGGCCAGGGACTGATTTCTGTTGGCCGGTGAAGATCAAGTGTGGGAGGGGGCTTGCCCCCGATGAGGGACTGTCAGTTGATGCATCTATGGCTGACACACCGCTATCGGGGGCAAGCCCCCTCCCACCGGTTTAACTGGTGACGTCGTCCGTGGAATACATCCAGCGCAACAACGAATGCCGTCCGCTGATCCCCAGTTTGATCGCCGCCCGCTTGAGGTAGCTTTCAATCGTGTTGACCTTCAATGCCAGTTGCTCCGCCAACTCCGGCGCCGTCCGCCCGGCCAGCAGGCCCACACACACTTCCAGCTCGCGGTTGGACAGGGTCAGGCCCGATTGCACCAGGCGTTCTTCAATGCGTCGGCGCAGGGTGTCGATGCCCTGGTTTTGCGGCTCCCTCGGATCGCTGTCCTGGCGGCAGGGCTGGATCGCGGCGATGTGTTTTTCCACCATCGGCAGCAGCAGGGTGGAGAAGTCCTGCAGCATGCTGCGCTCCTGAGGCGAAAAGCTTTCGGACTGGTGCGAGCGGTACACCGACAGCACGTAGCGCACGTCGTCTTTGCGGCGTGTGAGGTGCAGTTGTGCGGCGGGCTGTGCTTCGCCCAGGGCCGCCACCGAATCGGTGTAGACCGGGCTGATCTTGCGGCGGGTGTGCCCTTCGGGGCTCACGCGCATTTGGGTGATATGGGTGGCGTCCACTGCCAGTTGGGTGAGAATCAGGTCATGCAGCATGCGTGGGAAATGGCGACTGCCGGTGCTGGCGATGACCTTGCCTATATGTGGGAACAGGTTTGAGTTCATCAGTTCGTCCATGAATGTCGAGTGCAGGACGTATGCTAGTACAGCCTGGCGGCGGGATGGGGATCCAATTGGGAAAAAAACCAGATTAAGCACGGCCAACGGCGGCCGGACCTGTCCGACCGCCGTCAGGGCAAAACAAACTCATCTCACCGCATGCGCCGCCATCAGCGTTCGGCGCGGCAAGGCGCGCGTGCATGTGGCCAGTGCTTGCTGCACATCCGCCAGCAGGTCGGCAACGTCCTCAAGCCCGACCGATAAACGCACCAGGCCTTCGCTGATGCCGTGGTGCGCGCGCTGTTCCGGGGTGTAGGTGGAATGGGTCATGCTCGCCGGATGCTGGGCCAGGGATTCAGCGTCGCCGAGGCTGACCGCGCGGGTGAACAGCTTGAGGGCATTCATGAAGCGCCGACCGCTATCGATCCCGCCCTTGAGCTCGAAAGCAATCATGCCGCCCGACTGGCTCATTTGCCGCGCCGCCAGTTCGTATTGCGGGAAAGAGGGCAGCCCCGGATACGTGACCCACTCCACCGCCGGGTGCGCCTGCAACGCTTCGGCCACGGCCTGGGCGTTGCTGCAGTGGCGGTCCATGCGCAGGGCCAGGGTCTTGAGCCCGCGCATCAGCAGCGACGCATCCTGGGGCGACATCACCGCGCCGGTCAGGTCCTTGAGGCCTTGCAGGCGAATGCGCTGGGCCGTGGCCAGGTTGCTGACGGCGATGCCGGCGGTGATGTCGCCGTGGCCGCTGAGGTACTTGGTGGCCGAGTGCACCACCACATCGGCACCCAGTTCCAGCGGGCGTTGCAGGTACGGCGTGCAGTAGGTGTTGTCGATCACCACCGTCACGTTTGGCTGTTGATGGGCGAGGGCGGCCACGGCTGTGATGTCCACCAATTGCAGGGTGGGGTTGGCCGGGGTTTCACAGTAGATCATACGAGTGGCAGGGCTGAGCGCCGCTCGCAGGGCGGCCAGGTCGGTGAGGTCCACGTGCCGCACCTTGATGCCGAACTCGCCGATACCGTGATGCAGCAGGGCGAAGGTGCAGCCGTAGAGGGTCTGGCTGACGATCACCTCATCGCCTGGCCGCAGCAGGGTCCAGAACGTCGCGGCAATTGCGCCCATGCCGGAGCTGAACGCCACTGCCGCCTCGCCGTTTTCCAGGGTGGCCATGCGCGATTCCAGCAGCGCCAGAGTCGGGTTGGAAATGCGTGTATAGAAGTGGCCGTCGGCTTCGCCGGCAAAACAGGCGGCGCCGTATTCGGCAGTGGGAAACGCAAACGTGGCTGACAGGTAGGTCGGCGGCACGAGCGCGCCGTGGTGGTCCTTGGGGTCGTAGCCGTGGTGGATGGCGCGGGTAGAAAAGCCGAATGCATTATGTTTATTGTTCATGTCGGGCGCTCCTTATTTCCTACAATGCTATGCTCATAACCAAGGCTGGATTTTCCAAACTTTGCCGACAAATCCCGCGTTAAGGGATGAAAAAAACCTAAAAATAATGAACAGAGGCAAATCATGCCCGTCACTTTGGACCGCACCGACAAAGCGTTATTGAACGCCCTGCAAGGCAATGCCCGTTTAACCGTCGCCGAACTCGCCGAACGCGTGTCCCTGACCACGTCACCGTGCTGGCGTCGGGTCCGTCACCTAGAGGAGAGCGGGGTGATCAGCGGTTACCAGGCGATTCTTTCGCCCAAGGCGCTGGGGTATGGGGTGACGGCGTTTGTCAGCATCATGATGGAAAGCCACACCCAGGATATCGCCCGGGCGTTTGAGCAGCGGTTGTTGGAGATTCCGGAAATCGTGGCCTGTCATAACGTATCGGGGCGCTATGATTTTTTGCTCGAAGTGGTCGCCAAGGATTTGGAGTCGTTTGGCGAGTTTGCGCGGGAGGTGTTGCAGACGCTGCCGTGCGTCAAAGAGATCTATTCGAGTTTTTCTTATAAGTCGGTGCGGCCGTTGCGGGTGATTCCGTTGCCGGGCTGATGCATTGGCTACCTGATCTTCCCCGGAATTGGATATTCCTGACGGCCGCGACGGTGACTAACCTAGCCACCAATCCCACCGTTCTGGAGTTCCACCATGCAATCCCGTACCGACTTCTACACCGCTTCCCCGGACGCCATGAAAGCCATGCTTGCCCTTGAAGCGGCGGTCGGCAAACTCTCCATCGAGTTGCCGTTGCTGGAATTGATCCGCCTGCGTGTGTCGCAGATCAACGGCTGCGCCTTCTGCCTGGACATGCACACCGCCGATGCCCGCAAGGGCGGCGAAACCGAGCGTCGCCTGTACACCCTGTCAGCCTGGCGTGAAACGCCGTTCTTCACCCCCCGTGAACGTGCGGCGCTGGCCTGGGCTGAAAGCCTGACGCTCATCAGCCAGACCCACGCCCCGGACGAAGACTTCAACGCGCTGGCCGCTGAATTCAGCGCCCAAGAGCAGATCGACCTGAGCGTGGCGATCGCGACCATCAACAGCTGGAACCGCTTGGCGGTGGGTTTTCGCAAGATGCCCAAGTAAGCGTCAGAAGTTGATTGAGGCACTCAGGCGCGCCGTCAGTGGCGCGCCTTGGAACAGATAGTCATCGCCCATGTACTCACCCGCGTCGCGCCAGTAGCGCTTGTCGAACAGGTTGTCGACGCTCAGGCGGAACACCGTCTCGTAGCCGTCGACCTTGGTGGTGTAGCGGCTGCCGACGTTGACCACCGCATAATCTCCCACCTCCACGTTGCCGCTGCGGTTGGCGTACTTCTTGGCGCTGTATTGCACGCCGCCGAGCACCGCCAAGCCATTCACCCACGGCAACGCATAGTCGGCGTAGACACTGGCGCGCAGCTTCGGCACGTTGATCGCCTGATGCGCTTCGTATTGCGGCGTGCCGCTGCCGGTCACCCGTGCGCGAATCCCCGCCACGCTGGTGGAGATTTGCAGACGTTCAGTGGCCCAGCCGTTGGCCGAGAGTTCTAATCCGGTGTTTTTCTGCTCGCCCTGCTGCACATAGGTAAAGTCGCCGGCAGCACCGGGCTTGGCGTACTGGTAGGCCTGGCGGGTCTGGAACACGGCAGCGGCGAAGCTGATGCGGCGCCAGTCGTATTTCACCCCGGCTTCGATCTGGCGTGAGGTGGTGGGTGCCAGGGTTTCAGCAGCGTTGGTGGCGAACCACGGCGCGGTGCCGCCCAGGGACAGGCCCTTGCTGTAGCTGGTGTACAGCGAGAGGTTTTCAATGGGTGTGTAGATCAGCGAAGCCTGGGGCAGGAACACGTATTGCTGGGTATGGCGTGTCTGGTCGCCGCTGACAGCGTCGAAGGCTTTTTCATCCAGGCGCACTTCGCGGCCACCGAGGATGGTTTGCCATTGCTCATTGAAACGGATGCGGTCGGTGACGAACACGCCGTATTGGCGGCTGTCGAGGTTGCGGTGGCTTGGATTCAGCGGTTTGTCGGTGGGGGTGAACGTCGGCGTGTCTTCGTCGATGTTGCTGGTGCCGATGTACTCGTTGACCGGGTTGCGCTTGTCGATCACCCGACGGAATGCGCTGGTGCCGAAGGTCAGCTCATGGCCGATGCCTGCGGTGTCGAACAACCCGGTCATGGCCGCCTGCACTTCGTCGTCGCGGCGGGTGTCGTCGGGGCTGCGGTAGTCGTAGACGTCGTAGTTTCCCTCGGGGCTGAAGGTGTTCCGCACGCTTGAGGTGCAACTGGTCGAGCCATAGCAACCCCAGGCGAACGAGCTGTAATCATCGATCACCACCTTGCTGCGCGCGGCGCTGACGCTGCCTTTCCACTGGTCGCTGAAGCGGTATTCAAACCTGCCGTTGAGGTTCAACGAGTCGATGCCGACTTGCTTGGAGCCGCTCTGGTGGCCCAGCAGTTTTTTTGGCGAGGCGTCGTGGGGCACCTCAGTGCCGCCCAGCAACTGGTAGCCCGGTACCGAGCGTTGTTGCTTGTTCTGGTATTCCGCGTCCAGTTGCAGCACCGCGTCGGGGCTGATGTTCCAGTCGAAGGCCAGGGACACAAAGTCGCGCTGGCCGTTGGCATGCTCCACGTAGGAATTGAGGTCTTCATGGGCGACGTTGGCGCGCAGCCCGAATTGCTGCTCGCTGCCAAACCAGCCGCCGACGTCGGTGGCGATATAGCCGCTGCCGCGGTCATCGGTGGACACCGTTACCGAACGCACATCCTCAGGGCGCTTGGTCACGTAGTTGATCACGCCGCTGGGCTCGGAAATCCCGCTTTGCAGGCCGGCCAGGCCCTTGAGCACTTCGACCTGTTGCTTGTTTTCCAGGGCCACGTTCTGTTCGCCGGTGATGGTGCGCCCGTTGATCTTGTAACTGCTTGCCGCATTCAGCGAGAAGCCACGCACCACGAAGTTTTCGTAGTAGCCGATGGGCGCATAGCTGTCGCCTACCGAGGCGTCGTTGCGCAGCACCTCACTGAGCAGTCGCGCTTGCTGGTCCTTGATCAGGTCGGCGTTGAACACGCTGATCGAGGCCGGGGTTTCCAGCAGCGGTGCTTCAGTGAAGCCGCCGACCGAGGCGGTATCGGCGCGATAACCGGACTCATCCTGGCCCTGAACCTTCACGGCCGGCAGTTCGATCTCTGCCGCGAGGCTGTTGCCAATACCGCCACTGAGCAACAGGCCGAGGGCGAAACGTGAACTAACGACGGGACGAAAACGCAAAACCATGGGGGCAGGGCCTTAAAGCGCAGGGCGGGGGGCGCATAAGCTAGGCATTACGGCGCGGTTTTACAAGTTATCGAGAATGGTTCTTTCACCTCACCCGCAACGTTGGAAGCCGGCTTAGGGATTAGATTTCAGCAAGAACGCCTAAAGGTGTTGTGTTCGCCGCTGATTGAGGGAGTTGATGCATTGAGGCGCGTGGCGTGGCAGTCTGGACGACGTTTTCCTACGACTTGGAGATTTACCGTGGCAACAGCATCTGCAGTGATTGAAATCCCGGTATCGGCCGACACGGTCTGGCAATTGGTTGGCGGCTTCAACAGCCTGCCGGACTGGTTGCCGCTGATCGCCAAGAGCGAGCCAGGCGAAGGCGGCCGCTTGCGTCACCTGACCACTGGCGACGGTGGTGTGATCGTAGAACGTTTGCAGACCTTTGATAACGTGGCGCGCACCTACAGCTACACCATCGAGGAATCGTCATTTCCTGTGACTGCGTACCTGGCGACGTTGCAGGTTGAAGCGCTGAGCGAATCGTCGGCGAAGGTAACCTGGTCGGGCGTATTCACGCCGGCGGCGGGCACCACGGATGCTGCGGTCGAAGAGTTATTTGCCGGGGTTTACAAGGGCGGTGTTGAGGCGCTGCGGGCGAATTTCTGACCTCATGAGCGCGCTTCTGTAGTGAGCGGGCTTGTCCCGCGCCGGGCTGCGAAGCGGCCCCAATAAGCGCACCGCGCAGTATCAGGCAGCGTCCGGGTCGCCTGGTTTGGGGCGGCTTCGCCACCCAGCGCGGGGAAAGCCCGCTCACCACAGATAACTGTCACTACAGACAACTGTCACTACAGACAACTGTCACCACAGACAACTGGCACTCCAATTTGCCGGGGTTTACAAGGGGGGTGTTGAGGCGCTGCGGGCGAATTTCTGACTTCATGAGCGGGCTTCTGTAGTGAGCGGGCTTGCCCCGCGCCGGGCTGCGAAGCGGCCCCAATCAACGCACCGCGTAGTATCAGGCAGCGTCCGGGTCGCCTGGTTTGGGGCGGCTTCGCCACCCAGCGCGGGGCAAGCCCGCTCACCACAGATAACTGGCACTACAGGCAACTGGTACTACAGACAACTGTCACCACAGATAGCTGTTACTACAGATAGCTGTTACTACAGATAGCTGTTACTACAGATAGCTGTCACCGCAGACAACTGGCACCACGGGATAGCTGGTACAGCAAGATAACGGGTACAGCAGAATAATGAATGGCGCACCACAACACGCACATTCACTCGGTTAAGGCTATTCGGGCATAAGTTGTTGGCGGCACTCCAATACCAACCGCGCGCCCCCGCTTGCACTGCTACCTACTTCCAACTTGAACCCATGCAAGTTGATGATCGCCGCCACAATCGACAAGCCCAACCCGAACCCACCTTGTTGGTCGCTCTCATCCACGCGATAAAACCGTTGGAACACTGCTTTGCGTTCTGCCGCCGGTATGCCCGGCCCGGAGTCGTGCACTTCGATGCGCGTGCTGCCGCCATCGTTGACCGCGCGCAAAATCACTTCGCCTCCCGCAGGGGAGAATTTGATTGAGTTGCTCAGCAGGTTGGCCAGGGCTTCGAACAGCAGTGCGCGGTCGCCGGTGATCCACGGCAAGGATTCCGGGGTGTCGAGCACCAGATGCAGTTCGCCTTCTTCGGCCAGGGGCAGGTAGAAGTCGTGCAACTCGCGCAGCAGCGGCAGTGGGTCCATCACCAGAAAGCCTGAGCGGCGCTGGTGGTCTTCAAGCTCCGAGATACGCAATAGCCCGCGAAAGCGCGCCATCAGGGTGTCGGTTTCGGCGATGGCGTCGTCCAGTTGCAACGCATGCGCCGACTCGGCTTCGGCCTGCTGCTTGATGCGGTACAACTGCGCGCGCAGGCGGGTGAGCGGGGTGCGCAGGTCGTGGGCAATGTTGTCGCACACACCCTTGACCTCGTTCATCAGCTTCTCGATGCGGTCGAGCATGGCGTTGACGATGGCCGCGAGCATGTCCAGTTCGTCACGGCGGTTGGACAATGGCAAGCGGTGCGTGAGGTCGCCGGCGACGATGGCTTCGGCGCTGGCCTGGATCCCGCGAATCCGCCGTAACGGACGGCGACGCAGCAAATGCCAGCCGGCAGCGCCGGGAATGATCGTCAGGGACAATGCCCACAGCAATGCATGCCAGATGATCCGCGTCACACCAAACAGCGAACCGTTGGCGCGCACCAGCACCAGCCAGCGGCCTTCGTCGGTGTGGGTGGCGACGGCGTCGCAGCTGTCCTTGGGCAGTTTGGGATCGTCGGAGTCGACGCAATTGGTCAGGGTGTGGATCTTGCCGTCCAGGGGCAAGTCGGGTGGTATCGCGCGGATCGGCCCGCTCAAGGGTCGAAATTGTTCGTCGAACAGGCCGTAGGCGTCCACGCCCTTCATGTCGAAGGTCATGCTGGTGGTCAGCGCCTCCACCAGTTCTTCACCGTCGAAACGCTGGAACAGGTGCTGGCGCTGCATCAGCGAGTGGCGCGAGAGGTCGCTCAGGTAACCGGAGACTTCGTAATACAGCACCCCCATGAGGATGCAGCTCCAGGCCACGAACAGCGAACTGTACAGCGCCAGCAGACGGCTACTGGAAGAACGCCAGCCCTTAGAGGGGTTCAGCAATGACATAACCGGAACCTCGTACCGTGCGGATCAGCGGCGTGAGGCCCGGTGGATCGATTTTCTTGCGCAGGCGGCCGATGTGCACGTCGATCAGGTTGGTGCCTGGGTCAAAGTGATAGCCCCAGACTTCCTCGAAGATCATCATCCGCGACAGGATCTGCCCGGTGTTGCGCATCAAAAATTCCAGCAGTTTGTATTCGGTGGGCAACAGGCTCAGGGGCTGATCGGCGCGACTGGCTTCGCGGCTGATCAGGTTGAGTTCCAGGTCGGCCACGCGCAGGGCGGTCTCGAACTCCTTGACCGTGCTTTTGCGGCGCAGCAGCACTTCGACGCGGGCGGCCATTTCATCGGAGGCGAACGGCTTGGTCAGGTAGTCATCACCCCCGGCGCGCAGACCGCGTACGCGTTCGTCGACATCGGAGAGGGCGCTGATCATCAGGATCGGCGTCGACACCCCAATGGTGCGCAGGGTGGTGACGATGGCCAAGCCATCGAGTTCGGGGAGCATGCGGTCGAGGGTGATCAGATCGTAATCACCACTCACGGCGCGGACCAGGCCTTCGCGGCCGTTGTCCACCCAATCTACGTCCAGTCCATGGCTACTCAGCTCGGCGACGATCTCGCGGGCCGTTACGGCGTCATCCTCGATGGTCAAAATGCGGGTCATAGGATTACCTGGTGAGCGATTCACACTAGAAGTGGGGGCATTTTGCCAAGAAATGGCTGAACGCTTCCTAAATAAAACTTCATGTTTCTGAAGCTCACCCTGTTTCCACGGTTGGCGCTCATAAAGGAGGGCAGGGCTTGCATAACGCCCGCTGGTGAAAGCCCTATCTTGCAACTTGCATGGTTCGGTTAAGTTCAATCGAGTTAACGTGTTGAATTTTAACGATTTTAATTTTATTGCCGGCTGGCATGGTGCCTGCACTGTCCCTTTTGAGACTTGTAACACTATTTTTCCTGCCGGGAGCAAAACAACAATGATCACATCCTCATCCACGCTGCAAGAGTCGAGCACGCTCTCCGGGGTTTCCTGGGGGGCTATTTTTGCAGGGGCCGCGGCGGCAGCTGCGCTGTCGCTGATTTTGGTACTGCTGGGTTTCGGCCTGGGCTTTTCGGCGGTGTCGCCGTGGGCCGATAGCGGTATCAGTGCCAAGGGGCTTGGCATTTCCACCATTGTCTGGCTGGCGTTTACCCAGATCGTTGCGTCCGGCTTGGGTGGCTATATCGCCGGCCGGTTACGTGTGAAGTGGGCCGGGATGCATGGCGACGAGGTGTACTTTCGCGACACAGCCCATGGCTTCCTGGCCTGGGCGGTAGCCACGTTGGTTACCGCAGTGCTGGTGGTCGGTTCGGTCAGCAGTGTTGTCAGCGGTGGCGTCAAAGCCGGTGCCAGCGTGGCGGCGGGTGCTGCCAGCGGAATCACTCAAGCGGCGGGCAGTGCGGCTAAAGGCGTGAACGGCGGCGACTTCGACTATTACGTCGACAGCCTATTTCGCGATGACCGCCCGGTTGCTGTCAGCGATGACGCGGCCCACGGCGTAGTCGCCCGCATCTTCACCCGCACCCTGAGCAACGACGGCCAACTGGCCGCTGAAGACCGCGCCTACCTGGCCCAGTTGATCAGCCAGCGCACCAACCTCAGCCAGGCCGACGCCGAAGCGCGTATCGACAAGGTTTACGGCGATGCCCGTAAAGCCGTCGAAGACGCCAAGCTCAAAGCCAAACAGGCTGCTGATACCGCCGCCAAGGTCGCCGCTTACACCTCGCTTTGGACCTTTGTTGCCCTGTTGATCGGTGCGTTCTTTGCCAGCTTCGCTGCGACCTTTGGTGGTCGTCGTCGCGATGCCGTGGTGTACGTCGAAACCGAAAACTACGTTCGTTAATTCAAGGAGAACAACATGCGCTCATTACTGCTTTGGTTCCTCGGCGTGCCGATCCCGGTGATCATCCTGATCGCGATTTTCATGCACTGATCCGGACCCAGCTCGGTCCATTGTGGGAGGGGGCTTGCTCCCGATAGCGAAGTGTCAGTCGACAGCAACATCGACTGTTCCAACGCCATCGGGGGCAAGCCCCCTCCCACATTTGCTTTGCGGTGTTTGATAGTCAGTCGTCGAACCCGACTTGCTCGTGAATTTCGTCCACCTTCAACTCCAACCGATACGCCACCGCAATAAACAGCGCCTGGCACAGGCATAGGGTCGCGCTCAATGAGCGGAAGGCAAACGACGAACCTTCATTCACCAACAACACTGCGTTCGCCCGCTTGGCCAGGGGCGACAGGTTGCTGTCGGTGATGATCAGGGTCTTTGCCTGGTGGTGTTGCGCAATGCGCAGGCAGTGCTGGGTCTCTTTGCCGTAGGGCGTGAAGCTGATGGCGATCACCAGATCATTGGCGCGCACGCTGCGCATCTGCTCGCGGTAGCTGCCGCCCAGACCCGAGATCAGATGGATACGCTTGTTGGTGTGCTGCAGGTTGTAGACCAAGTAATCGGCCACCGCGAACGAACGGCGAACACCCACCACGTAGATATTGTCGGCATTGACCACCAGGTCCACGGCCTTGTCGAACGCGACGTCATCCAACTCCTGCCCCAGACGCTCAATACCCGACAGCGTGGCGTTGACGCATTCGCGCGCCAGGTCGCCGCCGCTGGCCTTCTGGGATTTGTTGGCAATCATGCTGCGAATGCGCTGCTGGTAGTTCTGTACCGGCGTGGTCTTGTGGGTGTAGGCCTCGCGAAACAGTGCCTGCATTTCGCTGAACCCACTGAAGCCGAAACGCTGGGAAAACCGCACGATCGCCGAGGGATGCACTTCGCATTCGCGGGCGATGTCGCTGATGCGGTCAACCATGATGCGGTCGCTCTGTTGGCTCATGTAGCTGGCGATGCGCTTGAGTTGCCGAGGCAGGCTTTCATATTCGTCGGTGATCAGCTGCAACAGGCGTTCAGCATTGACCGGAGGGCTGGCGAGAGGGGCTTCCAGGGTGGTCTCGGGATCGGTGCGGGACATGGGCAATCCTTCTGGCGTGTTCGTCTGATGCGCTGATGGGTGGCGCAAGTCTACAGGGTAGGCGCAAAAAAATACCCCGGCATCACGGCCCCGGTGGGCTGCTGAAACGATGCACGCGGGCTAGGGTGCCATTATGCTGGCTTATTGGAAAAAATATTCCACTAAAAATAATTCTGGAATAAATATTGATTGAGCCCGCTGAACGTTCTAGTCTGCTCTCACCAAGAGCGTGAGCCGTCACCACGGCGGCACCACGCAGGCTGATAAAAATAACAGGAGCCAGCATGGGCCAGACTCGTTTTGCCAGTGGGCGTCAATTGGATCTGATTTGCCTCGGGCGCCTGGGCGTCGACCTCTACGCACAGCAAGTAGGTGCGCGGCTTGAGGACGTGTCCAGCTTCGCCAAATACCTCGGCGGTTCCTCCGCCAACATCGCCTTCGGCACTGCGCGGTTAGGCCTTAAGTCGGCGATGCTGAGCCGTGTGGGTGACGATCATATGGGTCGCTTCCTGGTGGAATCCCTGGCCCGCGAAGGCTGTGATGTCAGCGGTATCAAGGTCGACCCGGAACGGCTCACTGCCCTGGTGCTGCTGGGCCTCAAGGACCGCGAAACCTTCCCGTTGGTGTTCTACCGCGAAAACTGCGCCGACATGGCCCTGCGCGCCGAAGACATCAGCGAAGCCTTTATTGCCTCCAGCAAAGCGCTGCTGATTACCGGCACGCATTTCTCCACCGACGGTGTGTACAAGGCCAGCATCCAAGCGCTGGACTATGCGGCCAAGCACAACGTCAAGCGCGTGTTGGATATCGACTACCGCCCTGTGCTGTGGGGCCTGGCAGGCAAGGCAGATGGCGAGACGCGTTTTGTCGCGGACCAGAATGTCAGCCAGCATGTGCAGAAAATCCTGCCGCGTTTCGACCTGATCGTCGGCACCGAAGAAGAATTCCTGATCGCCGGCGGCAGCGAAGACCTGCTCACCGCGCTGCGCACCGTGCGCGAACTTACGCCCGCCACGCTGGTGGTCAAGCTCGGACCGCAGGGGTGCACGGTCATCCACGGTGCGATTCCAGCGCGCTTGGAAGACGGCGCGATCTACCCTGGCGTGCGTGTGGAAGTGCTCAATGTGCTGGGCGCCGGCGATGCATTTATGTCGGGCTTTCTCAGCGGCTGGATCAATGACGCCAGCGACGAACGTTGCAGCCAACTGGCCAATGCCTGTGGCGGCCTGGTGGTCTCGCGCCACGCTTGCGCTCCGGCCATGCCGACGCCAGCCGAGCTTGATTACCTGTTCAATAGCCCGGTGCCGATCACTCGGCCGGACCAGGACGTGACCCTGCAACGTCTGCACCGTGTCAGCGTGCCGCGCAAGCAATGGAAGCAACTGTTTATTTTCGCCTTCGACCACCGCTGGCAATTGGTCGACCTGGCGCAAAGAGGCGGCCAGGATCCGGCACGCATCAGCGATATCAAGCAGCTATTTATCCAGGCCATCGAACGCGTGGAAAAAAAGCTCGCCGAGCAGGGCGTTGCCGCCGATGTGGGGTTGTTGGCCGACCAGCGTTTTGGTCAGGACGCGCTCAACGCCGCCAGCGGTCGTGGCTGGTGGATCGCCCGCCCGGTGGAAGTGCAGAACTCGCGGCCCTTGGCCTTCGAGCATGGCCGTTCGATTGGCAGCAACCTGATTGCCTGGCCTCAGGAACAGATCATCAAGTGCCTGGTGCAATTCCACCCGGATGACGAACCCTTGCTGCGCCTGGAACAGGAAGCCCAGCTCAAGGCGGTGTACGAGGCGTCCCTGGTCAGCGGCCATGAATTGCTGCTGGAAGTCATCCCGCCCAAGGATCACCCGTCCACCTACCCGGACGCGCTCTACCGCAGCCTCAAGCGCCTGTACAACCTGGGCATCTACCCGGCGTGGTGGAAAATCGAGGCGCAGTCGGCCGAGGACTGGAAAAAGCTCGACGAGCTGATCCAGGAGCGTGACCCGTACTGCCGTGGCGTGGTGTTGCTGGGCTTGAATGCCTCGGCTGAGTTTCTCGCTGACGGCTTCCAGCAAGCCAGCCAAAGCACCACCTGCCGTGGGTTTGCCGTGGGCCGCACGATCTTCCAGGAACCGAGCCGTTTGTGGATGGCGGGGGAGATTGATGATGAGACGTTGATTCAGCAGGTACAGGCGACCTTTGAGCAATTGATCAACGCCTGGCGCAGTGCGCGAGGCTAAACCCAGTTCCTAATTTGAAATGCAATCCAATGTGGGAGGGGCGGTGCGACGATTCGACTTGCCCCCGATGGCTGAGTGTCAGACAACACTTCTGTAACTGAACTACCGCTATCGGGGGCAAGCCCCTCCCACATAAAGCAGAAAGCAGATCTCAGTGATACCTGAAAATAATAAAGGTGCAGCCATGCCCGCAATCCGAATTGGCATCAACCCGATCTCTTGGAGCAACGACGACCTTCCGGCCCTCGGCGGTGAAACTCCGCTGAGCACTGCCCTGAGCGAAGGTAAGGAAATCGGCTACGAAGGTTTCGAACTTAACGGCAAATTCCCCAAGGATGCCAAGGGCGTCGGCGACGTATTGCGCCCCTATGACCTGGCGCTGGTCTCCGGCTGGTATTCCAGCCGTCTGGCGCGCCGCTCGGTGGCTGAAGAAATCGAAGCCATTGCCGGCCACGTCGAACTGCTGAAACAAAACGGCGCCAAGGTGCTGGTGTACGGCGAGGTGGCCGATTCGATCCAGGGCTCGCGCATTCGCCTGATCGAACGCCCGCGCTTTCATAGCGAGCAGGCCTGGCAGGAATACGCCGACAAGCTCACTGAGTTAGCGCGTTTTACCTTGTCCCAAGGCGTGCGACTGGCGTACCACCACCATATGGGCGCGTACGTCGAATCCCCGCAAGACATCGACGAGTTGATGCGCCGCACCGGGCCGGAAGTCGGCCTGCTGTTCGATTCGGGCCACTGTTACATGGGCGGCGGCGAACCCCTCGACGTGCTACGCAAACACATAGACCGCGTGTGCCACGTGCATTTCAAGGACGTGCGCAAACCGGTGGTGCAGCTGGCGCGCAACCAGATGTGGAGCTTCCCCGACTGCATCGTCAACGGCACTTTCACCGTGCCCGGCGATGGCGATATCGATTTTGCCGAGTTGCTCGATGTGCTGCTGGCCGCCAAATACGAAGGTTGGCTGGTGGTGGAGGCCGAGCAGGATCCGGCGGTGGCGCCCAGTTATATCTATGCGAAAAAGGGCTATGACACCTTGCGTGCTCTTCTCACTGAGAGGGTTGGACAATGAGTCTGTTGGTCAAAAGCAATAAACGCGGGCAAACCATGGTTGCCTTGGAAGAGGGGCGTCTGGAATACGTAGGGTTCAAAGCCTACCGTCTGAGTCTCGGTGAAACCCTGCCGGTCAGCGCCGGAGATAAAGAGCTGTGCCTGGTGCTGCTCAGCGGCCGGGTGAACATCGAAGGCGAGGGCTTCAACTGGCAGAACCTTGGTGATCGCCAGTCAGTGTTCGAGGAAAAGTCCCCGTTCGCCGCCTACTTGCCGCCGGGCACCGATGCCCAGGTCACCGCCTTGAGCGACGTACAAATTGCCGTCTGCGCTGCTCCCGGTGCCGGCGGTTACGAACCGCGCTTGATCCGCCCGCAAGACTGCAAGCGCAGCGTACGTGGCAAAGGCGCCAACACCCGTTACGTGTGCGACATCTTGCCCGACACCTCACCGGCCCATTCGCTGCTGGTGGTGGAAGTACGCACGCCGTCGGGGCATTCGTCGAGCTACCCGCCGCACAAGCACGACACCGACGATCTGCCGCACCAGAGCTTTCTGGAAGAGACCTACTACCACCAGATCAACCCGCCCCAGGGTTTTGTGTTCCAGCGGGTCTACACCGACGACCGCAGCATCGACCAAGCCATGGCCGTGGAAAACAGTGACTTGGTAGTGGTGCCCAAGGGCTATCACCCGGTCAGTGTGCCGTACGGCTACGAGTCTTATTACCTGAACGTCATGGCCGGCCCCAAGCGCGCCTGGCATTTCCACAACGACCCGCAGCACAGTTGGCTGCTTGACCTTTAAAACGGTTCTAGACGGAGAACAACAATGAAGTCGCCTCTACGCTTTGCCCTGAACCGCATGGTCGCGCCCAACCTGTCCCTGCCGGATTTCATCCAATTGGCGGCCGCGCTCCAGTGCGATGCCATCGAAATTCGCAATGACCTCAAAAACCGCGAAATCGAATACGGCACCCCGGCCAGTCGCGTGCGTGAGTTATGCGCGGTGCAGGGCATTACGGTGCTGTCGATCAACGCGCTGTACCCCTTTGATGTGTGGAACGACGAGCGCCGCGCCCAGGCGATCAAACTCGCTACCTACGCCCGTGAATGTGGCGCCCAAGGCCTGGTGATGTGCCCGCTCAATGAACCGGGCGACACGCGCAACGATGCTCAGCGCGCCGCCGGTTTGCGCACTGCATTGAGTGAGCTGGCGCCGATCCTGCGCGAGTACGGGATTCTCGGTTTCGTCGAACCCCTGGGCTTCGAAGAGTCTGCCCTGCGCCGCAAGCGTGTGGCGGTGGACGCAATCAAGTCCATTGGCGGCCTGGATGTGTTCCGCGTGGTGCACGACACCTTCCACCACCACTTGGCCAATGAACATGAGTTCTTCCCGGAGTTGACCGGCCTGGTGCATATCTCCGGCGTGGAAGATGCCGAGGCGCCGCTCAACTCGATCCGCGACGGCCACCGCGTGCTGGTGGGCGAGGGCGACATCCTCGGCAATGCCGCACAGATCGACACGTTGCTCAGCACCGGTTACAGCGGCTACCTGTCGTTCGAGCCATTTGCCACAAGCGTGCATGAGTTGGCGGATATACAGCTGGCGTTGGGGGCAAGCATCGCCCACCTGCAAAATCGTTAAGGGGCGCGACATGACCACAACACGACTGACCATGGCCCAGGCCCTGGTGAAGTTCCTGGATAACCAATACATCGAAGTCGATGGCGTGCAGAGCAAGTTTGTCGCCGGCGTGTTTACCATTTTCGGCCACGGCAATGTGTTGGGCCTGGGCCAGGCGCTGGAGCAGGACAGCGGCGATCTGGTGGTGCACCAGGGCCGCAACGAGCAGGGCATGGCCCACGCCGCCATCGGTTTTGCCAAGCAGCACCTGCGCCGCAAGATCTACGCGTGCACCGCCTCTGTCGGCCCTGGCGCGGCGAATATGCTGACCGCTGCGGCGACCGCCACCGCCAACCGTATCCCGTTGCTGCTGTTGCCCGGTGATGTCTACGCCAGCCGCCAGCCCGACCCGGTGTTGCAACAGATCGAGCAGTTCCACGACCTGAGCATCAGCACCAACGACGCGTTCCGCTCGGTGAGCAAATACTGGGACCGTATCAACCGTCCTGAGCAACTGATGACCGCCGCGATTCATGCGATGCGCGTGCTCACCGACCCTGCCGAAACCGGCGCGGTAACCCTGGCGCTGCCTCAGGATGTGCAGGCCGAAGCCTGGGACTACCCTGATTATTTCTTGCAAAAACGCGTGCACCGTATCGACCGCCGTCCGGCCACCGCCGCGATGATTGGCGATGCGTTGGCGGCTTTCCGAGGCAAGCGCAAGCCGCTGATTATCTGTGGCGGCGGCGTGAAGTACTCCGGCGCCAATGCTGCGTTGCAGGCGTTTGCCGAGCGTTTTGATATTCCGTTCGCTGAAACCCAAGCGGGCAAAAGTGCGGTGGTCTCAAGCCATCCGCTGAACGTGGGCGGTATCGGTGAAACCGGCTGCCTGGCCGCCAACCTGCTGGCGCCAGAGGCCGACTTGATCATCGGTATCGGTACCCGTTATACCGACTTCACCACCTCATCCAAGTCACTGTTCAAACATGGCGAGGTGAAGTTTCTCAACTTGAATATCAGCCCCGCCGACGCCTTGAAGCTGGACGGCGTGCAGGTGTTGGCCGATGCCAAATTGGCCCTGCAAGCGCTGGCCGATGCCCTCGGCGATTATCGCTCCGGTTGGGGCTCGCAGATCAGTGAGGCCAAGGCGCAGTTGGACGCCGAAGTGGACCGTGTGCACCAGGTGGAATACCAGGGTGATGACTTTGTGCCTGAGGTCGATGACCACCTGGACCGCGCTGTACTGCGCGAATTTATCGAGCTGACTGGCTCGTGCCTGACCCAAAGTCGCGTACTCGGCGTGCTCAATCAAACCCTGGCCGATGACGCGATCATCGTGGCCGCCGCCGGCAGTTTGCCTGGTGACTTGCAGCGCGCCTGGCGCAGCAAGGGCGTCAACACCTACCACGTCGAATACGGCTACTCGTGCATGGGCTACGAGATCAATGCTGCCCTGGGCGTGAAGCTGGCCGAGCCGACCAAAGAGGTCTACGCGCTGGTCGGCGATGGCTCCTACATGATGCTGCACTCGGAGCTGGCCACCTCCATCCAGGAGCGACGCAAGATCAACGTAGTGCTGCTGGACAACATGGCCTTCGGCTGCATCAACAACCTGCAGATCGGCAATGGCATGGACAGCTTCGGTACCGAATTCCGCTACCGCGACCCCGAGAGCGGCAAGCTCGACGGCGCGCTGGTGCCGGTGGATTTCGCCATGAGTGCTGCGGCCTACGGCTGCAAGACCTACAAGGTCAGCACCGTGGAGCAGCTTGAAGCGGCCCTGGCCGATGCGCGCACGCAAACCGTCTCGACCCTGATCGACATCAAAGTGCTGCCCAAGACCATGATCCACGGCTACCTGTCGTGGTGGCGGGTAGGCGTCGCGCAGGTTTCCACCAGTGAGCGCACCAACGCAGCGGCGAAAAAACTCAATGAACACCTGGCGAAGGCCCGGCAGTACTAATAACAAGAGGAGTGTTTGTATGTCTTTGAAGCTTGGAGTGATCGGTACCGGCGCCATTGGCCGCGACCATATTCGTCGTTGCAGCCAGACCTTGCTCAACAGCCAGGTGGTGGCGGTGACCGATATCAACCTTGAGCAGGCCGCCAAGGTGGTTGCGGAGTTGAAGCTGGACGCCGAGGTGTATCCGGACGGCCACGCGCTGATCAACTCGCCGCAGGTGGAAGCGGTGCTGGTGACCTCGTGGGGCCCGAGCCATGAAGAATTCGTGCTCGCGGCCATCGCCGCCGGCAAGCCGGTGTTCTGTGAAAAGCCCCTGGCGGTGACTGCCGAAGGCTGCCGCAAGATCGTCGAGGCCGAAGTGGCCTACGGCAAGCGCCTGGTGCAGGTGGGCTTCATGCGCCCGTATGACGAAGGCTATCGCGCCCTCAAGGCCGTGATCGACAGCGGCCAGATCGGCGAGCCGTTGATGCTGCATTGCGCGCACCGCAACCCGACGGTGGGTGAGAACTACAAGACCGATATGGCGATCACCGACACCCTGATCCACGAGTTGGACGTGCTGCGCTGGTTGCTCAACGACGACTACGTATCAGTGCAAGTGGTGTTCCCGCGCAAGACCAGCAAGGCCTTGGCCCACCTGCGTGACCCGCAGATCGTGCTGCTGGAAACCGCCAAGGGCACCCGTATCGATGTGGAGGTGTTTGTGAACTGCCAGTACGGCTACGACATCCAGTGCGAAGTGGTAGGGGAGACCGGCATCGCCAAATTGCCGGAGCCTTCACAAGTGCAATTGCGCAGCGGTGCCAAACTGTCGAACGCAATTTTGATGGACTGGAAGGACCGTTTTATCGGTGCCTATGACGTGGAGTTGCAGGCCTTCATTGATAGCGTGCGCGCCGGTCAGGTCGGTGGGCCGTCGGCGTGGGATGGGTTTGCGGCGGCGGTGGCAGCGGATGCGTGTATTGAGGCGCAGGGCAGTGAGCAGATTGTGAAAGTGAGCTTGCCGGATCGTCCGCACTTCTACGGCTAACACTCGGTCAATGTGGGAGGGGGCTTGCCCCCGATAGCGGTGGGTCAGCAATAAATTTGTTTCTGATCCACCGCTATCGGGGGCAAGCACCCTCCCACAGTTGATTGGGTTTCCAATTCAACTCAGGAGTTGATCATGCGAATCGGACTAGTCGGCTACGGCCACGGAGGGCGCTTTTTTCATGCGCCGCTGATTGCGACTTTGCCGGGGGCGACGTTTGTCGGCGTGGTGACGCGCTCACCAGAGCGGCGCCAGCAATTAAGTACTGATCTTCCAGGTGTGAAGGCCTTTGACAGCATTGGCCAGATCGTCGAAGCCGGTGTCGATGCGCTGGTCATTTCCACCACCCTCAAGGGCCGCCCGGCGCTGGTGCTGGAAGCCATCGAACACGGTGTGGCGGTGGTCAGCGACAAACCCTTTGCCGCCAACGCTGAACAGGCTCAGGCGTTGATCACCGCTGCCGAACGCCATGAAGTGTTGCTCAGCGTCTATCAGAACCGGCGCTGGGACTCGGATTACCTGACCCTTCGCAAGCTCATCGACGCCGGTGCGCTGGGCACCATCACTCGTTTCGAATCCCGCGTGGAACGCTTCAGCCCTCAAGCGGTGGGCAATGCCAGTGGCGGGGGTTGGCTGCGTGATCTGGGCAGTCATCTGGTGGACCAGGCGCTGCAATTGTTTGGCCCAGTGGACCGGGTGTTCGCACAATTGCACTACACCGCCGAACACCCCAGCGTCGACCACGGTTTCTTCGTCTCCCTGACCCATGCCAACGGGGTTATTTCCCATCTGTGGGGCAACGCCCTGCAAAACAGCCAGGCCCCGCGCTTTCGGGTGAGCGGCACCTTGGGTTGTTACACGGTGGACGGGCTGGATGGCCAGGAAGAAGCGCTGATGGCGGGCAAATCGCCGAAAACCGAAGGCGAGCACTGGGGCGCCGAGGAGCACCGCCGCTGGGGCTGGTTTGAGCAAGGTGATGAGCGTGAACGGGTGCCTTCAGAAAAGGGCTGCTGGACGCAGTTTTACCGGCAACTGCAAGCGGCCGTGCAAGGGCAGGGACCCTTGCCGGTAGATGCCTATGACGCGCTGGAAACCACCCGTATATTGGACGCCGCACGCCTGAGCGCCGAGCGTCAGCAGGTGGTTTCAACAAAAATAGAATAAAATTCTAAAACAGGTTGATATGGAAATTATTTTCCAATAAAGTCTTTTCCAGGTTGCATAAAGTACGTCTTGGGCTCGACCCCGGCGACTCAACAAAAACAAGATCAAAAACAACCAGGTACCGTCAGATGAAAATCTTCAACGCTGTACTGCGAGTTTTACGCCCTGCCCACACGCCCCGCGGTCTGCCCCGCGCCCGGCCGTTCTACTTCTCCTTCCTTAATGTGCTGTGCGTCGAAAACCAAGGCGCGCTGGTCTGCTGCATTCCTGGCGCCCCGGTCGTTCGATTGCCCGCCGAGCTCTGATAAACGCAACGTCCAAAAAACCAACAAGAAAGTGGAGACAGACCGTTCATGAAGACCCCGATCCGTTTTACCGCGCTGGCTTTATCCATGATGCTGGCCAGCGGTTTTGCCAGCGCCGCCGACATCAAGGTCGGCGTGAGCATGTCCGCGTTCGATGACACCTTCCTCACTTACCTGCGCGAAGACATGGATAAGCAAGCCAAGTCCTATCCCAAGGGCGACGGCGTGCAGTTGCAGTTCGAAGACGCCCGCGCCGATGTGGTCAAGCAACTGAGCCAGGTCGAGAACTTTATCAGTCAGAAAGTCGACGCCATCATCGTCAACCCGGTCGACACGGCTTCCACCAAAAACATCATCAACGCCGCGACCAAGGCGGGCATCCCGCTGGTGTTCGTCAACCGCCGTCCGGACCAGAAAGACCTGCCCAAGGACGTAGTGGCCGTGACCTCCGATGACGTCGAGGCCGGCAAGCTGCAAATGCAGTACATCGCTGAAAAACTCGGCGGCAAGGGCAAGATCGTGATCCTGCTGGGCGACCTGGCGAACAACTCCACCACCAACCGCACCAAGGGCGTGAAGGAAGTGTTGGCCAAGTACCCGGACATCAAGATCGAACAGGAACAGACCGGTATCTGGCTGCGGGACAAGGGCATGACCCTGGTCAACGACTGGCTGACCCAAGGCCGCGAGTTCAACGCGGTGTTGGCCAACAACGATGAGATGGCGATCGGCGCATCCATGGCCTTGAAATCGGCTGGCAAGGAAAAAGGCAGTGTGCTGATCGCGGGGGTCGACGGTACGCCGGACGGCTTGAATGCGATCACCAAGGGTGACATGGCCGCCTCCGCGTTCCAGGACGCCAAGGGCCAGGCGGTGGGCTCGGTGGAAGCGGCGCGCAAGATGGCCAAGAACGAGCCGGTCGAGCAGAACGTGATCATCCCGTTCCAACTGATCACTCCGGAAAACGTCGCCAAGTTCAAGTAGCCCAGACATAACAACAATGAACCGGCAGGGCGGTCGTGCCCGCCCTGCTGATGGAGTACCTCCCTATGCTCGCTCAAGCCGTTGTCTCGCAGCCTCCCGGTATCCAGCCGCTGGCGCAGGAAGAACCCTACCTGCTGGAAATCGTCAACATCAGCAAAGGCTTTCCCGGCGTCGTCGCCTTGGCCGACGTACAACTGCGTGTGCGCCCCGGCACGGTGCTGGCGCTGATGGGCGAGAATGGTGCGGGTAAATCGACCTTGATGAAAATCATCGCCGGTATCTATCAGCCGGATGCTGGCGAAATCCGTCTGCGCGGCAAGCCCATCGTCTTTGAAACACCCCTGGCGGCCCAGAAAGCCGGGATCGCGATGATCCACCAGGAACTCAACCTGATGCCCCATATGAGCATCGCCGAAAACATCTGGATCGGCCGCGAGCAGCTCAACAGCCTGCACATGGTCAACCACCGCGAAATGCACCGCTGCACCGCCGAGTTGCTGGCGCGCCTGCGCATCAACCTTGACCCCGAGGAACACGTGGGTAACCTGAGCATCGCCGAACGGCAGATGGTCGAGATTGCCAAGGCCGTGTCCTACGACTCCGACATCCTGATCATGGATGAGCCGACTTCGGCCATTACCGAAAAGGAAGTGGCCCACCTGTTTTCGATCATTGCCGACCTCAAGTCGCAGGGCAAAGGCATCGTCTACATCACGCACAAAATGAACGAAGTGTTTGCCATCGCCGATGAAGTGGCGGTGTTCCGCGACGGCCATTACATCGGCCTGCAACGTGCCGACAGCATGAACAGCGACAGCTTGATCTCGATGATGGTGGGGCGCGAGCTGAGCCATCTGTTTCCGGTGCGCGAGACGCCTATCGGCGAGTTGCTGATGTCGGTGCGCGACTTGACCCTGGATGGCGTGTTCAAGGACGTCTCCTTCGACCTGCATGCTGGCGAGATCCTCGGTATTGCCGGGTTGATGGGCTCGGGCCGTACCAACGTGGCGGAAACCATCTTTGGCATCACCCCAAGCAGCAGCGGGCAGATCACCCTGGATGGCGCGCCGGTACGCATTACCGATCCGCACATGGCCATCGAGAAAGGCTTTGCGCTGCTGACTGAGGACCGCAAGCTCAGCGGCCTGTTCCCGTGCCTGTCGGTGCTGGAAAACATGGAGATGGCGGTACTGCCGCACTATTCGGGTAACGGTTTTATCCAGCAGAAAGCCCTGCGTGCGCTGTGCGAAGACATGTGCAAGAAGCTGCGGGTGAAAACCCCGTCTCTTGAGCAGTGCATCGACACCTTATCCGGTGGCAATCAGCAGAAAGCCTTGCTCGCCCGGTGGTTGATGACCAATCCGCGGTTGCTGATCCTGGATGAGCCGACCCGAGGCATCGACGTCGGTGCCAAGGCCGAGATTTATCGCCTGATCTCCTTCCTCGCCAGCGAAGGCATGGCGGTGATCATGATTTCCTCGGAGCTGCCTGAAGTGCTGGGCATGAGCGACCGGGTGATGGTGATGCACGAGGGTGAACTGATGGGCACCCTGGGCCGTGCGGATGCGACCCAGGAAAAAGTCATGCAGTTGGCCTCCGGTATGACCGTAGTCCACTGACGAACAGCCGTGCGGGCCTGCGGTTGGCCCGCACCATAGAATAAGAAGGTGATTGGCTATGAACGCGATAACAGACAACAAGCCTGCCACGGCACCGGTCAAGAACCGGCGGCGACTGCCCACCGAGCTGAGTATCTTCCTGGTGCTGATCGGCATCGGGCTGGTGTTTGAGTTGTTCGGCTGGATCGTGCGTGACCAGAGCTTTTTGATGAACTCCCAGCGGCTGGTGCTGATGATCCTGCAAGTATCGATCATCGGCCTGCTGGCCATCGGGGTGACGCAGGTAATCATCACCACTGGGATCGACCTGTCTTCGGGCTCGGTGCTGGCGCTGTCGGCGATGATTGCCGCCAGTTTGGCTCAGACTTCTGACTTTTCCCGGGCGGTGTTCCCGTCGCTGACCGATCTGCCCGTGTGGATTCCGGTGGCGATGGGGTTGGGTGTGGGGCTGCTGGCAGGGGCGATCAACGGCAGCATCATTGCTGTCACCGGTATCCCGCCGTTTATCGCGACACTGGGCATGATGGTTTCGGCCCGTGGTCTGGCGCGTTATTACACGGAAGGCCAGCCGGTGAGCATGCTCTCGGACTCGTACACGGCTATTGGTCATGGCGCGATGCCGGTGATCATCTTCCTGGTGGTGGCGGTAATCTTCCATATCGCCCTGCGCTACACCAAGTACGGCAAGTACACCTACGCCATCGGCGGCAACATGCAGGCGGCGCGGACCTCGGGGATCAACGTCAAGCGTCACCTGATCATCGTCTACAGCATCGCCGGCCTCCTGGCAGGCCTGGCAGGTGTGGTGGCTTCGGCACGCGCCGCCACGGGGCAGGCGGGCATGGGCATGTCTTATGAGCTGGACGCGATTGCGGCAGCGGTCATCGGCGGCACCAGCCTGGCGGGCGGGGTAGGGCGTATTACCGGTACGGTGATCGGCGCGCTTATCCTTGGGGTGATGGCCAGCGGGTTTACCTTTGTGGGGGTGGATGCGTATATCCAGGACATCATCAAAGGCTTGATCATCGTGGTGGCGGTGGTGATCGACCAGTACCGCAACAAACGCAAACTCAAACGCTGACGCGGTACAAACTGTGGGAGGTGCGGTGCGACGATTCGACTGAGGGCAAGTC
>NZ_JBGQOI010000020.1:0-135705 GCF_052113765.1 Pseudomonas sp. W22_MBD1_FP4
TACACGCTGCTGTCAACACCTCTTTTTCAACTTCCTTTTGGCTTCGATGAACTGAAGCAACTTACTGCCGAAAACTGAGTAACTCATTGTTTACCAAGGAGTTTTCCGTTTAGACTGCGCCGGAAGTGGGGCGAATTATAGGCTCCCAGAATCTGCGGTCAAGCGTTAATTACGCTTTTGTTGCAGAAGGTGGTTTTTTCGCAATAAGCCGGGGGATTCGGCGCATCACCGGCGGTACACGCAACACCAGCAGCAGCGCACCTAAAGATGCATAGATTACCCACTCCTTTAGATCAGCTCGCACGACCCACAACATATGCAGCAGTCCAAGCCCAAGAATCACATATACCAGGCGATGCAGCTTCTTCCAACGACTGCCCAGTCGACGCTGGCTATAGCGATTAGACGTCACCGCCAACACCAGCAACGACAAGAACCCTAACGTACCCACAATAATATAAGGCCGCTTACGTAGCTCGACCCCAAGCTGAGACCAATCCAGCCCCAGAACAAACACACAATAGGCCGCCAGATGCAGTACCACATAAGCAAAGCACCACAACCCTAGCTGTCGGCGCACCGCTATCCACCCCGCCCAGCCGCTCAACTTTTGCAGCGGGGTCATCCCCAGCGTGATCAACAGCAGGATCAAAGTGCCCAACCCCAGTCGATCAACCAGCACCTTTCCTGGATCTGGTCCAAGAACAAAACTCCACGCCTCATATAGCCATAACAAAGGCCACACTGCCGCGACTATAAAAACGCCGATGCGCCAGATGGGGTAGCGCATTAGTAGTTCTTCCGCAGGTCGAGACCGGCATATAAAGAAGCAACCTCATCCGAGTAACCATTGAACATCTGCGTTTCACGTACATTCGGACTGAACAAACCACTTGGCAGACGACGCTCACGCGCCTGAGTCCAACGCGGATGGTCCACTGTAGGGTTCACATTGGCATAGAACCCATATTCATCCGCCGCAATACTCTGCCACGTGGTTTTCGGCTGCTCACTCACAAGGCTGATCCGCACGATCGACTTCACACTCTTGAAACCGTACTTCCAAGGTACGACGAGACGTAACGGCGCGCCGTTCTGATTGGGCAACTCGCGCCCATACATCCCGACGGCAAGAATCGCTAAAGGATTCATCGCCTCATCCAGGCGCAAACCTTCAACATAAGGCCAATCGATCAAGCCAAAACTCGAACGCTGCCCCGGCATACTCTTGGAATCCTGGAGTGTTTCAAAGCGGATGTATTTGGCCTTGGAAGTTGGCTCAACCTGCTGGAGCAACGCGGAGATCGGAAAGCCCATCCATGGAATGACCATCGACCAAGCCTCGACGCAGCGCAACCGGTAGATCCGCTCTTCCAACTGATAGGGCTTCATGAAGTCCTCCAAGGCATAACGCCCCGGCTTGGCAACCTCACCATCAATCACGACACTCCAAGGTTCGGTCTTGAGTGAACCCGCGTTGTTCGCCGGATCCCCTTTGTCAGTGCCGAATTCATAGAAGTTGTTGTAGTGGGTTGCGTCCTTGAACGGGGTGATAGCCTCACCTTCAACCGTCACAGCCTGCCATTTAGTAGCAGGCAGCTTGCCAGTAAACCAGCTCGGCGCCTTCCCCGGCTCAACATCGGCATATCGCGCAGCGTCATCCGCACTGGCCCAACGCGGCAGGCTGCTGGCAGCAATGCCCGCAAGCGCACCACCGATAAAGCTACGGCGAGAAAAATAGAAGGATTCAGGAGTGACATCCGATTCATGGCAATCGGACGCTTTAGGCAATTTGATTAACATGGCAACTCCGCAGCATTGGAGGACTGATGCACCAATAGACTGCGGAGTATGGGGGAAATTACATTAAGGCAACGTTTTGTCCCGGCGCATATGTAGCAAGTACTGAACTGGCCCAGAAGCGGCGTAGACCAAGAAGGCCAATAGCAGAATCCGAGGCGGATCACTGAAGACCACCGCAAACACCAGCACCACTGCCAGGATTGCCACGAAAGGTACTCGCCCTTTGAGATCAAGCTCCTTGAAGCTGTTGTACTTGATGTTGCTGACCATCAGCATTCCGGCAGCGGCAACCATTAACGCCACCAGGAAAGACATTTTCGAGCCCTGGATGCCGTAATCACTGAATGCCCAGACGATACCCGCCACGACACCCGCCGCTGCCGGACTGGCCAACCCGATGAAGTAACGTTTATCAGCAGTACCCACCTGAGTGTTGAAGCGCGCCAGACGCAAAGCGGCGCCCGCGACATAGATGAAGGCAACCATCCAGCCAACCTTCCCCATGTCACCCAACGCCCAAGCAAATGCCAACAGCGCCGGCGCGACCCCAAATGCAACCATGTCAGACAGCGAATCGTACTCGGCACCGAAAGCACTTTGGGTATTGGTCATACGTGCAACACGACCATCCAAACCGTCGAGTACCATGGCCACAAAAATGGCAATGGCCGCAAAACCGAAGTACTTGCTGGCACTCGCCGCATCACCCGCCGCCAGCGCACTTTGGGCACTCATGGAGTTGATAATGGAATAGAAACCGGCAAACAAGTTTGCCGTAGTGAACAGATTGGGCAGCAAATAGATGCCACGATGCCGGACCTTGCGGCCTTCAGCGTCATGCCCTTCTTCGACATGTTCATCGATCGGTAGCAGGCTTTCGGCGTCAGGAGCCTGGTTAGGCTCTTCGGGACGTTCGCTCATGGACTTTACCTTGCAACGGTGTGAAAAAATTCGACCAATACTTGCGGCGAGTGTTCGCTCGCAAACGATGCAGCTTTATACCAGAACCCGCCCCCAAACGAAAAAACGCGGCCTAAGCCGCGTTTTCTCTTGATGCGTACGACTTAGTTTTTAGCTTTGTCGACGATCTTGTTGGCACCGATCCACGGCATCATGGAACGCAGTTGCTCGCCGATGACTTCGATACCGTGAGCAGCGTTGTTACGACGCTTGGCGGTCATCGAAGGGTAGCCGGTAGCGCCTTCACTGATGAACATTTTGGCGTATTCGCCGTCCTGAATACGTTTCAGGGCGTTGCGCATAGCCTGGCGGGACTCGGCGTTGATCACCTCTGGGCCAGTCACGTACTCGCCGTATTCGGCGTTGTTGGAGATCGAGTAGTTCATGTTGGCGATACCGCCTTCGTACATGAGGTCAACGATCAGCTTCAGTTCGTGCAGGCATTCGAAGTAGGCCATTTCCGGCGCGTAGCCAGCTTCAACCAAGGTTTCGAAACCGGCTTTAACCAGCTCAACGGTACCGCCGCACAGAACGGCTTGCTCGCCGAACAGGTCGGTTTCGGTCTCGTCCTTGAAGGTGGTTTCGATGATGCCGGTACGACCACCACCGACGCCAGCAGCGTAGGACAGTGCAACGTTTTTGGCATTGCCGGATGCGTCCTGATAGATCGCGATCAGGTCAGGGATACCACCGCCTTTGACGAACTCGGAGCGTACGGTGTGACCTGGCGCTTTTGGCGCGATCATGATCACGTCCAGGTCTGCGCGTGGCACAACCTGGTTGTAGTGAATCGCAAAGCCGTGGGAGAAGGCCAGGGTGGCGCCTTTCTTGATGTTCGGCTCGATTTCGTTTTTGTACAACGAGGACTGGAACTCGTCCGGGGTCAGGATCATGACCAGGTCAGCAGCAGCAACAGCGGAAGCAACGTCAGTCACTTTCAGGCCATGAGCTTCCGCCTTGGCAACGGTGGCCGAGCCTTTACGCAGGCCAACAGTCACGTCAACGCCGGAGTCTTTCAGGTTGCAAGCTTGCGCGTGACCCTGGGAGCCGTAGCCGATGATGGCGACTTTCTTGCCCTGGATGATCGACAGGTCACAATCTTTATCGTAATAAACTTTCATGAGGTTCCTCTATATATCCAGGCCGTAAGGCCATTCACTAATTTGGGTTAGATGCTGAGTACTTTGTCGCCACGGGCAATCCCGGTGACACCACTGCGTACCGTTTCCAGAATCGAGGCCGTCCCGATCGACTGGATGAAGCTGTCCAACTTGTCGCTTGTACCGGTCAGTTGCACGGTATAAACGCTGGCGCTCACATCGACGATCTGCCCGCGATAGATGTCGGTAGTCCGCTTGATTTCGGCACGTTGGGCACCCGTAGCCTTGACCTTTACCAGCATAAGCTCGCGCTCGATGTGGGCACTTTCCGACAGGTCGACCAGCTTGACCACTTCGATCAGCTTGTTGAGGTTCTTGGTGATCTGCTCGATCACCTCATCGTGGCCCACGGTGGTCAACGTCAGGCGCGACAGAGTCGGGTCTTCGGTCGGAGCCACGGTCAGGCTTTCGATGTTGTAGTTGCGTTGCGAAAACAGGCCGACAACACGAGACAGAGCGCCGGGTTCGTTCTCCAGAAGCAGGGAGATAATGTGCCGCATGATTAAGTACGCTCCGTCTTGTTCAGCCACATGTCGCGCATAGAGCCGTCTTTGATCTGCATCGGATAAACGTGCTCGCTGGTATCCACTTGAATATCGAGGAACACCAGGCGGTCCTTCATGGCGAACGCCTCTTCCATCTTCGGCTTCAGATCTTTCAGATCGGTGATGCGAATGCCGACGTGGCCATAGGCTTCAACCAACTTGATGAAATCCGGAAGCGATTCCATATAGGAATGAGAGTGACGGCTGCCGTAGCTCATGTCCTGCCATTGACGAACCATACCCAGCACGCCGTTGTTCAGGCAGACGATCTTCACCGGAAGACCGTACTGCAGGCACGTCGACAGTTCCTGAATGTTCATCTGGATGCTGCCTTCACCGGTAACGCACGCGACGTCGCTGTCCGGGAAGCTCAGCTTCACACCCATGGCCGCAGGAAAACCAAAGCCCATCGTGCCCAGACCACCGGAGTTGATCCAGCGGTTAGGCTTGTCGAACTTGTAGTATTGCGCGGCGAACATCTGGTGCTGACCCACGTCGGAGGTCACAAAGGCGTCGCCCTTGGTCACTTCGCACAGGGTCTCGATCACGGTTTGAGGCTTGATGATGCTGCCGTCGCCCTTGTCGTAAGGGAACAGGCCGCGGTCACCGCGCCATTCGTCGATCTGCTTCCACCAGCTGGCGACGGATTCCTTGTTCGGCGTCTCACCGATGTCCTTAAGCGCAGCGACCATTTCGGTCAGCACACTTTCCACAGGACCTACAATTGGCACGTCGGCCTTAATGGTCTTGGAGATGGACGCTGGATCGATATCGATGTGGATGATCTTCGCGTTCGGGCAGAATTTGCTCGCGCCGTTGATCACACGATCATCAAAACGCGCACCCACAGCCAGGATCACGTCGGCGTGGTGCATGGTCAGGTTGGCGGTGTAGCTGCCGTGCATGCCGAGCATGCCGACGAACTGACGGTCCGTACCCGGAAAGGCGCCGAGGCCCATCAGGGTGTTGGTGACCGGCAGGTTGAGCAGCTTGGCCAACTCGGTCAATGGGGCGGAGCCCCCGCCGAGGATCACACCGCCACCCGAGTACAACACAGGGCGCTTGGCTGCCAGGAGCATTTCTGCCGCCTTGCGAATTTGCCCCGAGTGCCCACGAACGGCCGGACTGTAGGAGCGCAGCTTGGCTTTCTTAGGGAAGACGTATTCGAATTTCTCAGCCGGGTTGGTCATGTCTTTCGGGATATCGACCACGACAGGGCCCGGGCGACCGGACTGCGCGAGGTAGAACGCCTTTTTCATGACTTCCGGGATTTCCGACGCATGCTTGATCATGAAGCTGTGTTTCACGATCGGCCGGGAGATACCGATCATGTCGGTTTCCTGGAATGCATCGGTACCGACCATGGTGCTTGGCACCTGGCCAGAAATGATCACCATCGGGATGGAGTCCATATAAGCAGTCGCAATGCCGGTAATGGCATTCGTTGCGCCTGGGCCGGACGTAACCAGCACCACGCCGGCTTTACCGGTGGCACGGGCGTAACCGTCAGCCATATGGGTCGCGGCTTGTTCGTGGCGAACCAGGATGTGGGTAACAGCCGGCTCCTTGAACAGTGCGTCGTAAACATGCAACAGAGCACCACCTGGGTACCCGTAGATATAGTCGACGCCTTCGTCACGCAAAAAGCGGACGAGCATCTCACCGCCAGATAAAAGCTCCACGTTGTTCACCTCTAAAACGCCAGAATACCGTCCGTTGAAAACCGACGGGTCTTAATAGGTTTACTTCTCAACAGAGCATGAGCGACGGTGGTCGCCGACTACGTCAGCACTGACTGAGCAAGTATTGGGATCGTCCCAAGTGTTGCGGGCTTTTCCCACCCAGCGCGAGGTAACGCGTTGCGGGTGTAACAGGTCGGCGCGGATGTGCGCCTCATGATCTGCTGAGCGGGCCTGCTTCTGGCAGTCCCGATACAGCGGACTTTGGATTCTTCTGTTTCAGGCCGTTCAAGTCAAGCAATAATTGCGCTTTTTTCCAACTAAGCGCATGAGAACGTAGAAGAAAGGGCTTTGAGGAGGGATAAAACTCGCCTGAATGTCGTCAAGCGGTAGAAATATGCGCAAGACTGCCGAAAAAACCGGCAGTCAGGCAATTAACGAGCGTCGACGATCAATTGATCGAACTTTTTCAGCGCATTGCGTAAACCGAGGCTCTCGCGCGGCCGATCGGCGTACACCATCTCGGCCATCTCCAGAATCCCTGACGCATTGGGCAGTGGCAGGTCCTGTTCGAGGATCTGCTTCATGCGCGTCAGGAAAATCCATTGCAGCCACTGGTGAAAGTCCAGGGTATCCACCGAAAACGGCTCAACACTGCTGAGCGCCTCGATGCTGGGTGACACCTCATCCCACCAGCCTTGTATGCGCAGTTCGCGCTCAATCAGCAATAACTGTTCGGCAATCGCGGGAAACCGTACATCCATCAGAGGCTGACCTTGGCTTTCTGCCGGGCCTGAGCAGCGCCAGCGGCATCACCTTGTGCGGCGCGCGCATCTCCGATTAACGCCCAGAGACTGGCCTGCAGATCGGGACGACCGTTGGCCAGCGTGAGGCCACGACGGGCGAACTGTTCGGCCTGAGGCGCATCGCCTTGGGCCATGCGTACCTGTGCCAGGCGATACAGTACTTGCGGTTCACGAGGTGCAACTCGCTGCGCCCGCTCAAGGCTCGATGAAGCGCCGTTCAGGTCGCCACCGGCCTGTTGTTGCTGCGCCGTAGTCAGCAAGGCCAGCACCGGACCGTCCAGTTGCTCGTCAGCCGAAAGGCCGCCGCCACTGGAGGAAGATGGAATGCCACTCGGCGTCGACGGCATGTTGTAAGTGCCCTGATTGATCGGCGCGGTCTGAATCGGCGCGGACTCAATCGGTCCGGAGGTGCTTGGCCCTGGAGTCCATGGCTCGGCACTGATCGGTGCGGACGTAGCGGCGCTGCCGCCCGGCACCATCACCACCACGCCCGAATCTTGCGGCACGGCCTGAGGCTTGGCCTGCGCCGGACGGTTGGTCACGGTCTGGCGGAAACCGCCATTGGCCGAGATCCGGTCGCTATTGGAGACGGCAGTGCTCGAATCCACCACGGGAATGGAGCCGCGCTGCACGCTGGAGCAACCGCTGAGCAAAGCCAGAGCTGTAATCGCTGGAATACACCACTTGTTCACTTGAAACCCTCTTTGCTTAATTCATCCAGCCCTTGACCCAATCCATCACCGATTCCGCGTCCGCAGGGGCACCGCCGCCGCACGCAGCACCGGGTGGTGGCTCGCTGCCGCGAATATACGGCATCTGTACTGCGCCCGGACAGTTAGCGTCGGAACCCTGGCCGGTATGCGGATCAATCCAGGCCTGCACAATGTTATCCGGCTGCGGCATATTCAATGGCATCGGGTCGGCCTTGCGCATAAAACTGGTCCAGACCTGCAACGCACCGGTAGCACCGGTAAAAGGCGTCTTACCGTTGTCGTCTCGACCGAGCCACACCACGGCCAGTACATCCTGACCGAAACCTGCAAACCAGCTATCGCGCGAATCGTTACTGGTACCGGTCTTGCCCGCCAGCGTCAGGTTGGACGGAAGCACCTTATAGACCGAGCTACCGGTACCTTCACGCATCACGCGCTGCATGGCGTTCTGGATCAGGTAGATAGAGCCAGCGTCAAAGCGCTGCTGGATCTGGAACGGGTAGCGCTTGAGCGGCTCACCCTCAGCCGTCAGTACACTGCGGATCCCGCGCATCGGAGTGTTGAAGCCACCGTTGGCGAGGGTCTGGTACATGGTCGCGACTTCCATCGGCGTCATGGCGCCGGCGCCCAACAGGATCGATGGGAACGACGGGAATTCGCGGGTGATGCCCAGTCGAGCCAGCGTCTTGAGGACATTCGGCACGCCGACTTCCAGGCCAAGCCGAGATGTAGAGATGTTGTAGGAGTGCGCCAAGCCTTGATACAGGAACACCGTGCCGTGGGAACGGCGATCGAAGTTCTGTGGGGTCCACACCTGGCCGTCCCCGCCTTTGACCGACAGCGGATCATCCGACAGCCAGCTCGTCAGGGTGTACTTGCTCGGTTTTTCCAACGCAGTGAGGTAGACCGCAGGCTTGACCAGCGAACCAATCGGCCGCACCGCATCCAAAGCACGATTGAATCCGGCAAAACTCGCCTGGCGACTGCCGATCATGGCTTGGACTTCACCGGTTTCCGGATTGGTGACCACCATTGCGGCTTCTACTTCGTCGGAGCCCTTACGACCCGTCAGACGCTTGAAGGTATCGCTGACTGACGCTTCGGCCTTCATCTGCAAAATCGGGTCAAAACTGGTGAAAATTCGCAAACCTTCTTCGGTCAAGTCCTCGTCGCGGTAGTCTTCACGCAGTTGACGTTTAACCAGATCGATAAAGCCTGGGAATGAACTGTCCGCCAACTTGCCGCGAGTTGTCACACCCAGCGGCATTTTCTTCGCTGCGGCCACCTGTTCAGCCGTGGCCACGCCTTGCTGCTCAAGCACATCCAGCACCAAGTTACGGCGCTCAAGCGCACGCTCAGGATTGCGACGCGGGTTGTAGTAGGAAGGCCCCTTGACCATCCCCACCAACAAGGCCACTTGATGCAGCTTCAACTCAGACAGCGGCTGACCGAAGAAGAACTGGCTGGCCAGACCGAAGCCATGTACCGCGCGCTGGCCATCCTGCCCGACGAAGACCTCGTTGAGGTATGCCTCAAGGATTTCCTGCTTGCTGTAGTGAAGCTCAAGCAGCATAGCCATCATCGCTTCGGTGAGCTTTCGGGTCAGACTGCGCTCGTTGGTGAGGTAGAAGTTCTTCACCAACTGCTGAGTCAGCGTACTGCCGCCCTGGGTCATCTTGCCGCCGGACGTGTTCACCCAAACCGCACGGGCAATCGACTTCGGCGAAACACCCCAGTGGCTATAAAAATCGCGATCCTCTACCGCAACCAGAGTTTCCAGCAGGTACGGAGGCACCTGATCAAGCTTGATCAGGATGCGATCTTCAAGGTTTTTCGGGTAAATCCCGCCGATCATCAACGGTTCAAGACGTACCACCGGCAATTTCGAGCCGTTGAGGGAGGACAACTCGGCGACGTAATCACCGGAAAAGCGCACGCGGACCGGCTGGGCTTTTTCCAGGCCTTCATAGAACCGGAAGCCACGGGTATTCAGGTCGACAGTGTTTCCGCTGACAGCGGCCGCACCCGGGCCGTTGCTCACGGGTTCGCGGCGGTAGCCGAGGGCATCGAGCTCGGTAAGGAAGTCATCCTTGCTCAGCTTCTGGCCGCTGAACAATTCCAGCGGGCGCGCGTACACCTTTGCAGGAATGGTCCAGCGCTTGCCGGAGAACTTCTCCTGGACCACAGCGTCGAGGTACACGGCGAAGCCGGCGAGTACCACAAGGCCTACGAGGCCGAGCTTGAGCGCCCAGCCAAGCCAAGGGCGCAGGCCGCGGGAAGGAGGTTTTTTACGGGAACGGGGAGATCGGGTTCGAGTCATGGCGGCGGATTATACGCACTTTATTGATGATCAACATGAGCCGGACAGCGGTTTGCACGACCGTCCGTAGCAGCCATAATGCGCGCCATGATTTCCCCCAGACTCTGAAGGATCGCCCGTGAGCCAGTCACTGATCGCCGCCCTGCAAAACCCGGCTTTGTACCCTCATCCGGTTGAAGCGTTCCAAGTCATCGAGACCCATATTTCATGGGTCGTATTGACCGGCCCTTACGCCTATAAACTGAAAAAGCCGATGAATTTCGGGTTTCTGGACTTCACCGACCTGGAAAAGCGCAAACACTTCTGCAACGAAGAACTGCGTCTGAACCAGCGTCTGACGAACGATTTGTATCTGGACGTGTTGCCGATTACCGGCACTGCCGAAGCGCCTCAATTGGGCGGCGACGGCCCGGTGATCGAATACGCACTAAAGATGCGCCAGTTCCCGCAAAGCCAACTGCTCAGCACCCTGCAAGCCAATGGCGAACTGACTGCAGCGCACATTGATGAAATGGCCAAGCAAATTGCACACTTCCATCTCACGGCACCGAAAGTCCCGCAAACGCATCCGGCAGGCACTCCTGACGAAGTGATGGCACCGGTACGGCAGAACTTCGACCAGATCCGTCCGTTCCTAAGCGATAAGGCAGACCTGGTTCAACTCGAAGCCTTGCAAGCCTGGGCCGAAAGCAGCTTCGAACGCCTCAAGCCACTGCTGGCACAGCGCAAGCTCTACGGTTTCACCCGCGAATGCCACGGTGATATCCACCTCGGTAACGCCACCTTGATCGACGGCCAAGTGGTGATTTTCGACTGCATCGAGTTTAACGAACCGTTTCGCTTCACCGACGTGTATGCCGACACCGGCTTCCTGGCAATGGACCTGGAAGACCGCGGACTCAAGTCCCTGGCCCGCCGCTTCATCAGCCAATACCTGGAACTGACCGGCGACTATCAGGGCCTTGAAGTGCTGAACTTCTATAAAGCCTACCGCGCCCTGGTACGCGCCAAGGTGTCGTTGTTCAGCATGCCGAGCGAAGCAAGCCCGGTACAACGCGCCACCACTCTGCGCCAGTACCGCAACTACGCGAACCTGGCAGAAAGCTACAGCACTATTCCTTCACGCTTCCTGGCGATTACCCACGGCGTCTCGGCTGTGGGTAAAAGCCACGTATCCATGCGCCTCGTGGAAGCGCTCGGTGCCGTGCGCCTGCGGTCGGACGTGGAACGCAAACGCCTGTTCGGCGAGCAGCAAGTGGAAAACACGCTGCAGGCCGGTATCTATGCAGCCGACGCCAGCACAGCAACCTACGCTCGTTTGAACGACCTCGCAGATACCGTGCTGCGCGCCGGCTTCCCGGTGGTACTGGATGCCACCTTCCTGAAACGCGAACAACGTGAAGCCGCCGCCAAGGTTGCCGAAGCCACCGGTGCGCCCTTCCTTATTCTGGACTGCAACGCACCACAGGCCGTTATCAGCAGTTGGCTGGCACAACGTCAGGCAGACAAAAACGATCCGTCCGACGCTACTCTGGCCGTTATCGAAGCACAGCAGGCCAACCGTGACCCCCTCACAGCTGAAGAACTGTTGCTGAGCAAACGCGTCGAGACCAATCAAAGCGGGACTCTCGACGCGGTGGTCGCGCAAATTCGCCAGCGCTTGCCAGGCCTGTAAGAAAAAATTCTTGGTCGTGTCGTCTACTTGGGCGCACGGCCGAGCAATAGTGGCACTATAATGGCGCCATAAATCCAACAGGAGTTCGTTGTCATGAGTCAGCCCAAGCTTCTTGATACCCCGCTCTACTCGCTCCTGCATAAAGACGATGTTCGCGGTTTCAACCAGGAGCGTCCGAAAGACGGCGCTATCGACATGCGCGGAGGCGACTTCCGTGGGCTGGACTTACGCGAGTTGAATGTCACCGGCGTAGATTTTACCGACGCGTATTTCCGCTCCACCGACTTGCGCGGGTTGGATTTGCGCGACTGCTCGCTGGAGGGCGCCAGCCTGGCCCATGCGCAGATTTCGGGCACTTACTTTCCGCCTGAGTTGACCGCCGACGAAATTCTCATGTCGGTCAATTTCGGCACGCGTCTGCGCTACCGTACCAAGTAACACACGCCTCAAGCCCGCTACGTGCAACGTGTAGCGGGCGGCTCACGCCTGCTCACCGTCAAAATCCCCGCGCCATTCTTATAAGCTTTTTGGCCGTTTCGGACCAAAGAACCACGCCTTTCCTACTGAACGCTACACTCCTGTTCAGGCTTGCCTGGTCACGAATACCCACCGCACCATTCGGCCGTCGCAAGGAGGCTTGATGAACGATGAGCTGCAACACCTGAAAAACCTTGGCAAGACGTCAGCGCAGTGGCTGCATGCGGTGGGCATCCACAGCGCGTCCGACTTGCGGCGCTTGGGCGCGGTCGATGCGTATCGAGCTGTAAGGACTCGCGGCTTCCGCGCATCGAAAGTTTTGCTGTATGCCATCGAAGGGGCGCTGATGGATGTGCACTGGAACGACATCCCCGTTGAGCGTAAGGAAGCGTTGAACCGGCAACTGGATGCAATCTCAACGCGCCAGAAGAATTAGATCGACCAAAACACTCAATATTTACGTAGGTTTCGAACATCTGTTTAAGGAAAGCGGATGGTCACGTAAAAACAATTGTTGACTCTCAAATGAGAATCGTTATGATTATCACAACTGGTCGCGAGATCAGCCGATAACTGAAAGACCATTGGTTCGGACTCTCAGATTATCTCCTCATCAGGCTAATCACGGTTATTTGACCCGGCTCTTGCCGGGTCTTTTTTTGTCTGTAAGAAAGCAGACTTTAACGCGCAATGATCAGCGGATGCCCGCGCTCCGGGTGTGGCTGTACCAGCACATCCAAACCAAACACGGCTTTAAGCGGTTCTGGACGCAGCACCCGCACGGGCGTATCCAGAGCGTGGGGGCGCCCCCCGTCAAGCAGCAGAATACGATCACAGTAGCGCGCCGCCAGATTCAGATCATGGAGGATCACCAGCACCGCCGCGCCCCGATCTGCGAAAGTCCGAATAGTTTGCAAAGTCGTGTGCTGGTGCAGGGGATCCAACATTGACGTAGGCTCATCCAGCAGCAACGTCTGCCCCTCCTCCCCCGGCCATAGCTGCGCCAGCACCCGCGCCAAGTGCACGCGCTGGCGCTCGCCACCGGATAACGCCAGGTAGCTGCGACCGCTCAAGTGCGCAACATCTGCTGCTTGCAAGGCTGCATCGATGATTTCGTCATCCCGCATGCGTCCGGTCTGATAGGGCAGACGCCCCATCCCGACGACCTCCTCTACGCGGAATGCAAAGTCCAGGGTCGAGGTTTGTGGCAACACCGCCAGTCGCTGGGCGCGCTGCGATCCGCTCCAGTCTCTCAGCGCCTGCTGCCCCAGCCAGACCTTGCCGTGATCGGGATGCAACTCACCGCACAACGCCCCCAGCAACGTGCTTTTGCCGGCGCCATTGGGCCCCAGCACGCCGAGCACTTCGCCTGGCAGCAAGTCCAAAGTGACATCCGCCAACACGGTTTTTCGACCGCGGCTGATATGCAGGTTTTCAACACGCAGCATCAGGCACGCCCCCGTAACAACAGGTAAAGAAAAAACGGCGCACCAATGAACGCCGTCACAATCCCAATCGGCAACTCCGCGGGCGCCAAAGCCAGCCGTGCGACCAAGTCAGCTAACAGCAGCAGACTCGCGCCCGCCAAAATTGAAGCCGGAAGTAACACGCGGTGATCAGGCCCAGCGAGCAATCTGACCAGATGCGGCACCACCAGCCCCACAAAACCAATCATTCCGGCTGCCGCCACCGCCGCGCCGACACCTAATGCGGTGCAGAACACCAACTCGCGCTTGAGTGCTTCGACATCAATACCCAGGTGACTGGCCTCGGACTCACCGAGCAGCAGCGCATTCAGTGCCTTCGCCCGGCGCGGTAACCACAGCGCCACACCCGCGCTGACCATCAACAACGGCCACAGGCGGGAATAGCTCGCGCCGTTGAGGCTGCCCAGGTTCCAGAACGCCAGGGTGCGCAGGGTGGCGTCGTCAGCCAAATAAGTAAAAAGGCCCACCGCCGAGCCGGCCAGCGCAGTGAGGGCAATACCGGCGAGCAGCATCGTCGCCACATTGGTCTGGCCATTACGCCGCCCCAGTCGATAGACCAGCGCGGTAACGCCCAACCCGCCAAGAAATGCGCACAGCGACAGGAGATACGGCCCGAATGCATCCGGCAAACCACCAAAAAACGCACCACCGACGATGGCGACGGCGGCCCCGAGCGCCGCACCACTCGACACCCCCACCAGTCCCGGATCGGCCAACGGGTTGCGAAACAGCCCTTGCATGGCGACGCCCGACAATGCCAATACGCCGCCCACCGCCAGGCCCAGCAAGGTACGCGGCAAACGAATCTGCCCAAGAATAAGCTCGGCCTGCTCCAAGCCCTGCGCTTCAATTGGCACGCCGACCAAACGCAAGGCCGCCTTAAGCGTGTCGAGTAACGGCAGGCTCACCGGCCCCAACGCCAACGAAAGCCAGATCGCCAACACACACAACAGCGTCAGCCCGATAAACAGCGTTTTTGGCTTAACCAGCGTAATCATAGGGCTGGTTTAGCCTGGGCCGGATATAACCCGGCGGACAACTTCACCAGGCTTTGCGGCAGGCGCGGCCCGAGCCCTCCCACCAACAATGTCGGGTCCAGCTCAAATACACGTCCACTCTTGGCGGCTGGCGTCGACGCCAGGATAGGATTCTCTTTGAACAGCGCCGCACGGGCCGCATCACCTGTGAGGGCACGGTCAGCGAATACCAGTACATCCGGGCTCAACCCTGCCAACGACTCCACCGAAAACGGCTTGTAACCGGTGTGCGTGGCCAGGTTTTTACCGCCCGCCTGCTGCACCATCCAATCTCCGGCCGTGTCCTTGCCAGCGATCAGCGGCTTGCCGCCGGCGTGACCGATCAGTAGCAAGACACCAGGGGTCTTTTGAGAAGCCTGGGCCTTCGCGACCCAACTTTTCTGCTGACTGAGGGCATTCTCGTACCGGGTAAACAATTCGTCGGCTTTAGCCTCATCACCCAGCAACTTGCCCAAGTGCTGAAGGTTGCCTTTCAAGGTCGGTAAATCCGGCTGCGCCGAGAACATTTCAACCCGAACCCCCGCGCTGCGAATCTGCGCAAGTACCGGCGGCGGGCCCATCTCTTCAGTGCCTACCAGCACCTGCGGGCGCAGGCTGAGAATGCCTTCGGACGACAACTGCCGCTGATAGCCAATACTTGGCAACGTTTTTAGAGACTCTGGATGCTGGCTCGTGGTATCCACGCCGACCAACTTCGGCTCACCGCCCAGAGCCGCCACCCACTCCGACAGCGCCCCACCGGCACTCACCCAACGCTGTGGCAGTTCAGAGGCGTGCGCCCCAGGGTTGACCAGCAATCCGACAACAAGCGCAATAGCGCTGGCACTCAGGCGCATAACAGGGTTTCCTTCCTAAGGCGGGGCCTTTCGGGCACTCATTGATGTGACAGTTACCCCCTGCCATGCATCGAACTGAGCACCCAGTCAGCTAACGGGCGAGCAGGCATTTGATAATTGTTTGCATTTGAACGTCAAGGCAAGGATTGAAATGAAGTTTCTCTGCCCCTCCTCTAGCCTCGCGCCAGACAGCAGCCTCGGTTTTGAAATCGATGGTTGCAAATTATTCGCGGTACGCCGGGACGGCATTGCCTACTTCTATATCAACCGCTGCCCTCATCGCGGCATACCGCTTGAATGGCAACCCGATAAGTTCCTAGACGAGAGCGCCAGCCTGATCCAATGCGCCACCCACGGCGCTCTGTTCCTGATCGAAAGCGGTGAGTGCATTGCCGGGCCGTGCTCCGGTAAAAGCCTCCAAGCCCTGCGCGGTCGCGAAGACGAACAGGGCCTGTGGGTAGAGCTCTAATCGAGCAGCACGTCCAACCGGCGATCCACGCAAATTTCCTCGGACGTCACGCGCACGCCGTACGCCAATACTTCCACTCCAGCAGCTTTAGCCTCACGCAAGGCAGCGCCATAGACGGCATCGATTTCCAAAGCTGGGCGCACGGCGTCAATCCCGGAGAGGTTGACGCAGTACAACTGCACCGCTCGCACACCTTCGCGCGCCAAGTGGGCCAGCTCCCGCAGATGCTTGGCGCCACGCTGGGTCACTGCGTCGGGGAAGGCGGCAACCCGGGTGTTATCAAAGCCTAGGGTGACGCTTTTGACTTCGACATAGGCCGCACCCTCTGGATACTCCAGCCGAAAGTCGATACGGCTTTTCTCCTGACCGTAAGGCACTTCGCGCTTCAGTGCGGTAAAGCCATTGAGCTCCGTGATCACACCAGCCAGTAACGCCTCTTCGACCAACTGATTGGCGCGCGCCGTGTTCACGCACGCCAAACGGCCCTGAGGCGTTTCGGCAATCTCCCAGGTGCCGGGCAACTTACGCTTGGGGTCGTTGGAGCGACTGAACCAAACTTGCCCGCCTTCCACCATGCAATTGAGCATGGAACCGGTGTTTGGGCAGTGAATAGTCAACAACTCGCCGGTAACAGTTTCGATATCGGTGAGAAAACGCTTGTATCGGCGAATCAGTCGACCTTCTTCGAGGGGAGGATAAAAGCGCATCAGCCTTGCCAGCTCCGCAAGCCACGGGCGATGCGTTCCACCGCTTCCTGTAACCGATCGAGGTTTTGCGTGTAGGCAAAACGCACATGATGGCCCGCTTGATAGCGACCAAAATCCAAGCCGGGCGTAAACGCAACATGCTCGGTTTCGAGAAAGTGCCGGCAAAACGCGAAGGCATCACCGCCGAATGCGCTGATATCGGCGTACAAATAGAACGCCCCTTCCGGCTCTACGGCAATGCCAAAGCCCAATTCGCGTAAGGCGGGCAGCAGGAAGTCGCGACGACGGCCAAACTCGGCACGACGCTCCTCCAGAATGCTCAGTGTTTGCGGGGTAAAACAGGCGAGCGCCGCATATTGGGCCATGCTCGGCGCACTGATATAAAGGTTTTGCGCCAGCTTCTCCAATTCACTCACTGCAGCCGGCGGCGCCACGAGCCAACCCAGCCGCCAGCCGGTCATGCCGAAATACTTCGAAAAACTATTCAGGACGAAGGCGTCATCATCGACCTCCAGCACGCTGGCGGCATCAGTGCCGTAGGTTAGGCCGTGATAGATCTCATCCACCACCAAATGGCCGTTACGCGCCTTGATTGCTTCGGAAAGCCCGGCTAATTCATCGCGCGAGAGGATCGTGCCGGTGGGATTTGCAGGGGAGGCAACCAACGCGCCCACGCTGTGTTGATCCCAGTATCTGGCCACTAGGTCAGCGGTCAGTTGATAACGCACTTCAGGGCCTACCGGCACCAGTTGCGCGGCGCCTTCCACCAAGCGCAGGAAGTGTCGGTTACAGGGATAACCCGGGTCTGCCAGCAGCCAATGCTTGCCTGGGTCCACCAGCAGGCTGCTGGCCAGCAGCAACGCGCCAGAACCTCCTGGAGTGATCAGAATACGCTCGGGATCTACATTCAACCCGTAGCGCTGCTGGTAGAAACCGCTGATGGCTTCACGCAATTCAGGCAGGCCTCGGGCTGCGGTATAGCGAGTCTTGCCATTGGCAAGCGCCGCCTGACCGGCCTGGATGATCGGCTCCGCCGTTGTGAAATCGGGCTCGCCAATTTCCAGGTGAATCACGTCATTGCCGGCGGCCTGTAGCTCATTGGCCCGCGCCAGCAACGCCATGACATGAAAAGGTTCGATGGCGCGACTGCGCGCACTGTAGGGCTGAGCCATTAGCCTTCCTTAACGGTGAGGATAAAATCGGGATTCTACCGAACCCGCGCGGTAAAACATGTTCTATTGCCTGCCCGGCCACCTGTGCGGTGCGGGCAAGCGCGCGCAAAACGACTAAAATCAACATTCGAGCCGAAACATACCCAGCCACGACGGGCCTCTGCAGTTTGCAACCCCGACGCGACAGGCTCGACAACCGGGAGTGGCGCACCCCGAATCTATCTGGTAAGTTCGCCCGCTTGCAGCCGCAGGGCCGGCAGGTGTCGGTGACGTTGCAATCCTGCGCAATGGATTAGAAGAGTGAGAGGCGGTCTATTCATGTCCACCCAAGCAAAGCAACAGCAGACTCAAGGCCTCAATGGCTTCGAACCTTACGTAGAGAAGAAAGGTGAGGAGTACATGGGCGAGCCCATGCGCGAGCACTTCACCAAGATCCTGAGCAAGTGGAAACAGGACTTGATGCAGGAGGTCGACCGTACCGTTGACCACATGAAGGACGAAGCAGCCAACTTCCCTGACCCGGCCGACCGTGCCAGCCAGGAAGAAGAGTTCGCCCTTGAACTGCGCGCCCGTGATCGCGAGCGCAAGCTGATCAAGAAGATCGACAAGACACTGCAACTGATCAAAGACGAAGAGTACGGCTGGTGCGAAAACTGCGGGGTCGAGATCGGTATTCGCCGCCTGGAAGCCCGCCCAACCGCGGACCTGTGCGTAGACTGCAAGACCTTGGCTGAAATCAAGGAAAAACAGGTCGGCAAGTAATCCTGTCGAGCTGAACGAATGGAGCGTGTAAACGCTCCATTTTTGTTTCTGGCGTTTACCGATTTTCCAGTAGTATCCGGCCCATGACAGCCTCTACCTATATCGGGCGATTCGCCCCCACGCCCAGCGGCCATTTGCACTTCGGCTCCCTGGTCGCCGCCCTCGCCTCCTACCTTGATGCCCGCGCCAACCACGGCCGCTGGCTGATGCGCATGGAAGACCTCGACCCACCCCGCGAAGAGCCCGGTGCACAGGCGGCGATCCTGCATGCCCTGGAAAGCTATGGCTTTGAGTGGGACGGCGAACTGGTCCGACAAAGCGAGCGGCACGAGGCCTACGCCAAAGTGCTGAACGACATGTTCAACCACGGCCTGGCCTACGCCTGCACCTGCTCACGCAAGCAACTGGAACCCTACAATGGGATTTACCCAGGCTTGTGCCGCAACGCCGGTCACGAGCAGCAAGATGCAGCCATCCGCTTACGTGTACCTGAGCTTTCGTACCACTTTACTGACCGTGTGCAGGGTGAGTTCCGACAACACCTGGGGCGCGAAGCAGGCGATTTCGTCATCCGACGCCGCGACGGCCTTTATGCCTATCAACTGGCCGTGGTCCTGGATGACGCCTGGCAAGGTGTTACCGATATCGTGCGGGGTGCCGATTTGCTCGACTCCACCCCGCGCCAACTGTATCTGCAAGAACTGCTGGGCCTACGCCAACCGCGCTACCTGCACGTGCCCCTGATCATCCAGCCGGACGGTAACAAACTGGGTAAGTCTTACCGTTCGCCGCCGTTGACGCCCGACCAGGCCACGCCTTTGCTATTGAGAGCACTACGCGCCCTTGGCCAACAACCCGGCAGCGAATTGCTTCACGCCAGCCCTAGGGAACTGCTGGATTGGGGCATTCGGCACTGGGATGCCACACAGATCCCGCGCACACTCACCCTGGCCGAAGCGCAATTGAACTGACGGCGCTTGCAGCTTGCCAAGCATCCGTTACCATCGCCGCAGTTTTCTAATCAGAGGCCAACATGTACATCTATCGATTGGTCCTGCTGTTGGTCGTCGGGATCTACCTGTTTTCTCCCGCCATCATGGATTGGTGGATCGATGCCACGGGCGCTTGGTATCGCCCTTATCTGCTGTGGCTGATCCTGATCGTCGTGACCTTCATCCTGCAGAGCCAAAAAGATGCCGATGAGCTTTAGCCTCACTCAGATGCTGCTGATCAGCGCCGCCTACCTGGCCGCGCTGTTCGGGGTTGCCTGGATCAGTGAGCGCGGAATGATTCCGCGGGCGATCATTCGCCATCCGTTGACCTACACCTTGTCCCTGGGCGTATACGCCAGCGCCTGGGCGTTCTATGGCACCGTGGGCCTGGCTTATCAGTACGGTTACGGCTTTCTCTCCAGCTACCTGGGGGTATCCGGCGCGTTTCTGCTGGCGCCGGTATTGCTGTACCCGATCCTCAAAATTACCCGCACCTATCAGCTGTCGTCCCTGGCCGACCTGTTCGCCTTCCGCTTCCGCAGCACATGGGCCGGGGCATTGACCACGGTATTCATGTTGATCGGCGTGCTGCCTCTGCTGGCTCTGCAAATCCAGGCGGTGGCCGACTCCATCAGTATCCTCACCCGTGAGCCGGTACAGCATCGGGTGGCTCTGGCGTTCTGTGCACTGATCTCCCTGTTCACCATCTTTTTCGGCTCACGCCATATCGCCACCCGCGAGAAACACGAAGGCTTGGTGTTTGCGATTGCTTTCGAGTCGGTGATCAAGTTGATCGCCATCGGCGGCGTCGGCCTCTATGCGCTGTATGGTGTGTTCGACGGTCCGCAACAGCTGGAACTGTGGTTGCTTCAAAACCAGACCGCCCTCGCCGCCCTGCACACTCCGTTGCAGGAAGGTCCATGGCGAACGCTGCTGCTGGTGTTTTTCGCCTCGGCGATTGTGATGCCGCACATGTATCACATGACCTTTACCGAGAACCTCAACCCGCGCTCGCTGGTAAGCGCCAGCTGGGGCTTGCCGCTGTTCCTGCTGTTGATGAGCCTCGCGGTGCCGCTGATCCTGTGGGCCGGCCTGAAACTGGGGGCCACCACCAACCCCGAGTATTTCACCCTGGGTATCGGTATCGCCGCCAATAGCCCGGCGTTGGCGCTGCTGGCTTACGTCGGCGGTTTGTCTGCTGCCAGCGGGCTGATTATCGTCACGACGCTGGCTCTATCGGGCATGGCCCTCAATCACCTGGTGCTGCCGCTGTACCAGCCACCGGCCGAAGGCAATATCTACCGCTGGCTGAAGTGGACCCGCCGCGCGCTGATCGTCGCAATCATCATGGCCGGTTACTGTTTCTACCTGCTGCTCGGCGCCGGGCAAGACCTGGCCAACCTGGGTATCGTCGCGTTTGTCGCCACCTTGCAGTTCCTGCCGGGGGTACTGTCGGTGCTGTACTGGCCGACGGCCAATCGCCGAGGTTTTATCGCGGGTCTGCTCGCCGGGATCCTGGTGTGGATCGTCACCATGCTGTTACCGCTGGTCGGCAACCTGCAGGGCTTCTACATCCCGCTGCTAAACATGATTTACGTGTTGGACGACACCAGTTGGCACATGGCCGCGATTGCTTCTTTGGCCGCCAACGTCCTGATGTTCACCCTGATCTCACTGTTCACCAATGTCAGCCCAGAAGAAACCAGCGCCGCCGAGGCTTGTGCGGTGGATAACGTACGTCGCCCGCAACGCCGCGAACTGCACGCGGCCTCGCCCCAGGAGTTCGCCACCCAACTGGCCAAGCCCCTGGGTGCCAAGGCCGCGCAAAAGGAAGTCGAGCAGGCGCTGCGCGACCTCTACCTGCCGTTCGACGAGCGCCGACCGTATGCGCTACGCCGTCTGCGTGACCGCATTGAGGCGAACCTGTCTGGCCTGATGGGCCCCAGCGTGTCCCAGGACATGGTAGAGACGTTTTTGCCCTATAAAGCCGGTGGCGAAAATTACGTCACCGAAGACATCCATTTCATCGAGAGCCGGCTGGAGGATTACCACTCCCGCCTCACCGGCCTTGCCGCCGAGCTTGATGCCCTGCGCCGCTACCATCGCCAGACGCTGCAAGAGTTGCCCATGGGCGTGTGCTCCCTGGCCAAGGATCAGGAGATCCTGATGTGGAACAAAGCCATGGAAGAACTCACCGGTATCGCCGCGCAACGCGTGGTGGGTTCGCGCCTCAACACACTCGGCGATCCGTGGAAAGAATTGCTGCAGGGTTTTATTAACCTGCCCGACGAACACTTGCACAAGCAGCACCTGGCCCTCGACGGTCAGACACGTTGGCTCAACCTGCACAAAGCGGCCATCGATGAGCCACTGGCCCCCGGTAACAGCGGCTTGGTGCTGTTGGTGGAAGACCTGACCGAAACCCAGATGCTCGAAGACAAGCTGGTGCACTCCGAGCGCCTGGCCAGTATCGGGCGTCTAGCGGCGGGGGTGGCCCACGAAATTGGCAACCCGATCACCGGTATCGCCTGTCTTGCGCAAAACCTGCGGGAAGAGCGTGAAGAGGACGGGGAAATTACCGAGATCAGCGGGCAAATTCTCGAACAGACCAAGCGCGTATCGCGAATCGTGCAGTCATTGATGAGCTTTGCCCATGCGGGCGCCCATCAGAATCAGGACGAAGCGGTCTGCCTGGCCGAAGTGGCGCAGGACGCCATTGGGTTGCTCGCCTTGAACCGGCGCAATTTCGAAGTGCAGTTTTTCAATCTGTGCGACCCCGACCATTGGGTCGATGGTGACTCACAACGCCTGGCCCAAGTACTGATCAACTTGCTGTCCAATTCCCGCGACGCGACGCCGGCCGGTGGTGCGGTACGCGTCAAGACCGAGGCTTTCGAACATACGGTCGATCTGATCGTCGAAGATGAAGGTAGCGGTATTCCACAGAACATCATGGATAGATTGTTCGAACCCTTCTTCACCACCAAGGATCCAGGTGAAGGTACAGGTCTGGGCCTTGCACTGGTCTATTCCATCGTTGAAGAGCATTATGGACAAATCACCATCGACAGCCCGGCTGACACCGAAAGCCAACGCGGCACCCGTATTCGGGTGACCTTGCCGCGTCATGTCGAAGCGACGTCCGCTGTGAACTGAGACCGTCGAGAGAATTGAATCAATGCCGCACATTTTGATCGTCGAAGACGAAACCATTATCCGCTCTGCCTTGCGTCGCCTGCTTGAACGTAACCAGTACCAAGTCAGCGAAGCCGGCTCGGTGCAGGAAGCACAAGAGCGTTTCAGCATTCCCACGTTCGACCTGATTGTCAGTGACCTGCGCCTGCCTGGCGCACCGGGCACCGAGCTGATCAAGCTTGGCCAGGGCACCCCAGTGCTGATCATGACCAGCTACGCGAGCCTGCGCTCTGCGGTGGACTCCATGAAGATGGGCGCGGTGGACTACATCGCCAAACCCTTCGACCACGATGAAATGCTCCAGGCCGTCGCGCGCATCCTGCGTGACCGTCAGTCGGCCAGCAGCGCGCCGGCCGAGCAGCGCCCCGCCAGCAAAGCCGCCGACAAACCGGGCGTCGACAACAGCAATGGGGAAATCGGCATCATCGGCTCCTGCCCACCGATGCAGGACCTGTACAGCAAGATTCGCAAAGTGGCACCTACAGATTCCAATGTATTGATCCAGGGCGAGTCAGGCACCGGTAAGGAGCTGGTGGCCCGCGCCCTGCACAACCTCTCCAAGCGCGCCAAAGCACCGATGATCTCGGTGAACTGTGCGGCGATCCCCGAATCCCTGATCGAATCCGAACTGTTCGGCCACGAAAAAGGCGCGTTCACAGGCGCCAGCGCCGGACGCGCGGGCCTGGTGGAAGCGGCGGATGGTGGCACGCTGTTCCTCGATGAGATCGGCGAACTGCCGCTGGAAGCACAAGCGCGATTACTGCGCGTGTTGCAGGAAGGCGAGATTCGCCGGGTAGGTTCGGTGCAATCGCAGAAGGTCGATGTGCGTCTGATCGCGGCCACGCACCGAGACCTGAAGAGCCTGGCCAAGATCGGTCAGTTTCGTGAAGACTTGTACTATCGCCTGCATGTGATCGCGCTCAAATTGCCGGCCCTGCGTGAGCGCGGCGCCGACGTCAATGAGATAGCCAGTGCGTTCCTGCTGCGCCAGAGTGCGCGCATCAACCGTACCGACCTGAAGTTCGCGCCGGACGCCGAGCAAGCGATTCGGCATTACTCGTGGCCGGGTAACGTGCGGGAGCTGGAGAATGCGGTGGAGCGCGCGGTGATCCTGTCGGAGAGCCCAGAAATTTCCGCCGAGCTGCTGGGTATCGATATTGAACTCAGTGACTTGGAGGATGACGACTTCATCGGCCTCGCCCCGACACCGGGCGGCGGTAGCAATACCAGCCATGAGCCGACGGAAGATTTGTCACTGGAAGACTACTTCCAGCATTTCGTCCTTGAGCATCAGGACCACATGACCGAGACCGAACTGGCACGCAAACTGGGCGTGAGCCGTAAATGCCTGTGGGAACGGCGCCAGCGCCTGGGTATTCCACGACGCAAGACCGGTGTGGCCAGCGAAAGCTGAGGGTGCGCCCCCTTAGGTAACACCCAATGATGTGAAAAAACTGTTACCGCTGATTTTTTGCGTAACAAAAGCCGGGGCTTACGGTAACGAAGCCCCGGCTTTTTTTGGTCCGTCAAAAACCCGAAAACCCCTCAACCCCCCGGTTTTACTAGGCACTGCAAAAGTTGGCACGCACCCTGCTATATGCTTAGTACAAAAACAATAACAAGCTTTGTACAAGACAATAAAAATAAGACGAATCGACTCACGCATAATAAAAACAACACGGCGGAGGCGCAGCTAACTGATTCTTTTGGAGAGGCGTTGCATTTGGGGCTTGCCCCGCAACCAGGCCGAGAACAACAAAAACTGCCCTAAGGCAGAGCCTGAACTGGTTGGATCATAGATCAGCAACACAGCGACCAAAGCAATCCGTTTGCTCTTGACTCCCGATTGGGAGTGTCATGAAGGTGAAGCTTCGTGGCGAGGGCGATCAACAAAAACAAGAAGCCCGCAACCAATAATAAAAATAGAGCACGCAACTACTTCTGGGGGAGCTTCGGCTCCCCTTGTAGTTTCTGGGATTTGGTGCTCAAAGGCTTGTGGCGCAATGCCTGTAGCTTGTTCCTACACCATCCCCTGACTAAATGCTAGAATCCCGACCCATCATGCGGTCATTCTTCGTTATGGCCGAACATTCCTTCAAACAGTGCATCCCATGCTGAAGAAGTTGTTCCAGTCATTCCGTTCTCCCTTGCGTCGTACGCAACACATTCGCAGCACGCCTGAAGTGCTTAACAGCAATCAGCATTCATTGCAGCGCGCTCAGTTCAGCCGTTATGCGGTGAACATCGTCGAACGTTTGCAGAACGCCGGCTACCAGGCTTATCTGGTGGGTGGGTGCGTACGCGACATGCTGCTCAATATCACGCCCAAGGACTTCGACGTCGCCACCAGCGCCACGCCCGAGCAGGTCCGCGCCGAGTTTCGCAATGCGCGCATCATCGGTCGGCGTTTCAAGTTGGTGCACATCCACTTTGGTCGCGAAATCATTGAAGTCGCGACATTCCGCGCCGGTCATCCGCAAAACGATGAAGAGGAAGATACCAATCAGTCTTCCCGCAACGAGAGCGGGCGCATTCTGCGCGACAACGTCTATGGCACTCTTGAAGAAGACGCGCAACGCCGCGACTTCACCATCAATGCCCTCTATTACGACCCGGTCAGCGAGCGCATCCTCGATTACGCCAACGGCGTACACGACATCCGCAACAACCTGATTCGCCTCATCGGCGACCCAACACAGCGCTATCAGGAAGACCCGGTGCGCATGCTGCGGGCCGTGCGTTTTGCCGCCAAGCTCAACTTTGGCATCGAAAAACACACCGCCGCGCCGATTCGGGAACTGGCACCAATGCTGCGGGAAATCCCTTCGGCACGTCTGTTCGAAGAAGTGCTCAAGCTGTTCCTCTCGGGCTACGCCGCCGACACCTTCGAGATGCTCGTGGACTTGGAGCTGTTCGACCCACTGTTCCCGGCCAGCGCCGAAGCACTGGAGTACAACCCTACCTATACGCACACGCTGATCAGCGAAGCGTTGATCAACACCGACCTGCGCATCAAGCAGAACAAACCAGTCACCCCGGCGTTCCTGTTTGCCGCCCTGTTGTGGCCAGCCCTGCCAAAACGCGTACTGCGCCTGCAGGACCGTGGCATGCCGCCGATTCCGGCAATGCAGGAAGCCGCGCACGAACTGATCACCGAACAGTGCCAGCGCATCGCTATTCCGAAGCGCTTCACCATGCCGATCCGCGAAATCTGGGACATGCAGGAACGCCTGCCCCGCCGCAGCGGCAAACGCGCCGACCTGCTGCTGGACAACCCGCGTTTCCGTGCAGGCTATGACTTCCTGCTGCTGCGCGAGAGTGCCGGCGAGCAGACTGACGGCCTGGGCGAATGGTGGACCGACTACCAGGACGCCAACGACAGCCAGCGCCGCGACATGATCCGCGACCTCGGCAGCAAAGGTGATGGAGCCAGCGAAGGGCCCAAAAAGCGTCGTCGCAGCGGCAGCAAGCGCAAACGCAGCGCCGATGCCTCGGGCGCCGCTGGCGAATAAACGTGGAACGTATCTACATAGGCATGGGCAGCAACCTCGCTGCCCCGGAGCAACAATTGCGCAGCGCTGTCGAAGCGCTCGCGCGTTTGCCAGACACCACCGTCTTCGGCGTCTCTGCCTTCTATCAAAGTGACTCCCTGCTCCCGGGCCAACCGCGCTACACCAATGCGGTCGCCGCCCTGGACAGCAGCCTGGCGCCCCTGGACCTGCTGGATGCGCTGCAAGCCATCGAGAATGACCAGGGCCGCGAACGCCTTGAACGGTGGGGTCCGCGTACGCTTGACCTGGATATCTTGCTGTTTGGCGATCGCCTGATCGACGAGCCGCGGTTGAAGGTGCCGCACTACCAGATGCACCTGCGCGCATTTGTGCTCTACCCCTTGTCCGAATTGGCACCTGAGGCCCTGCAGCTACCCGATGGCAGGGCACTGCGCGATTTGCTCGAAGCCTGCCCATTCGTCGGCCTGGAACGCATTGTTTAAGCCAGCTCACACAGCTGAAACGCGTCAGTAACAGCGGTAACACCCCACGCGTAACAATGCGGTAACACATCCAATTGACTTCCCGTGTCCTCCTCACGACTATAGGCGTCCCGCTGCCGCCAACCCGGCGCTAAAGGGCGCAATCCAGGCCTTATAAGCACTGCTCTCAAGACAGTGCGCCTGTATAAACGAAGACTCACGCGCGTAACTCGCTGTTTCCAAGCGCCTGAACGAGGACCCTTTTCATGCCAGACATTACCCTGACCACCTTGCAGAGCCTCAAGCTCAAAGGTGAAAAAATCACCATGCTGACCTGCTATGACGCCACCTTCGCCCACGCCAGCTGCCAAGCCGGGGTTGAAGTGTTGCTGGTAGGCGACTCCCTGGGCATGGTTCTTCAAGGGAATGACAGCACCCTGCCCGTTACCACCGATGAACTGGCTTACCACACTGCCAGCGTCAAGCGCGGTAACGACGGCGCCTTCATCATCGCCGACCTGCCGTTCATGGATTACGCCACCACTGAGCAGACCTTCCTCAACGCAGGCAAACTGATGCGCGCCGGCGCACACATGGTCAAAGTGGAGGGCGCACTGTGGCTCGCCGAGTCGATTCGCTTGCTGGCTGAACGCGGCGTGCCGGTGTGCGCACATATGGGCCTGACGCCACAGTCGGTAAACCTTCTCGGCGGCTACAAGGTACAAGGTCGCAACGAAGCCCAGGCACGCCAGATGCGTGCCGATGCCATCGCCCTGGAACAGGCCGGCGTTGCAATGATCCTGCTTGAGTGCGTGCCCAGCGAACTCGCCGCAGAAATCACCCAAGCCGTAAAAGTGCCGGTAATCGGCATTGGCGCGGGCTCGGCCACTGATGGCCAGGTGCTGGTGCTGCACGACATGCTCGGCCTGTCGATCACGGGTCGCGTACCGAAGTTCGTGAAGAACTTCATGACCGGCCAGGACAGCATCCACGCGGCATTGAGCGCGTACGTTACCGAAGTCAAAGGCGTGACCTTCCCAGGCGCCGAACACGGATTCTCTGCATGAACACCGTAAGAACCGTACGCGAACTACGCGCCGCCGTCGCACACGCCCGCAAGGCGGGTAAACGCATTGGCTTCGTACCCACCATGGGCAACCTGCACAGCGGCCATGCAACCCTGGTGACGAAGGCTGTTCAGCAAGCGGACTTTGTCGTCGCGAGTATCTTCGTCAACCCGCTGCAATTTGGCGCGGGTGAAGACCTGGACAAGTATCCCCGCACCCTCGCCGCCGACCAGGAAAAGCTACTGCAAGCCGGCTGCAACCTGCTGTTCGCACCGACCGTCGAGGAAATGTACCCCGGCGGCATGACCGGCCAGACCCGCGTCAGCGTCCCGCAACTGTCCGAAGGCTTGTGCGGCACCAGCCGTCCCGGGCATTTCGAAGGCGTGGCGACCGTGGTCAGCAAGCTGTTCAACATGGTCCAGCCGGACATGGCCGTGTTCGGTCAAAAGGATTACCAGCAACTGGCCGTGATTCGCGCCATGGTCCATGACCTGAACATGCCGATTCAGATCATCGGTGAGCCCACCGTACGCGCCGAAGATGGCCTGGCGCTGTCGTCGCGCAACGGTTTTCTCAGCGAAGAGGAACGCGGGATCGCGCCGGTGCTGTATCGCAGCCTCAGCCAGATTGCCGCAGCCATCAAGGACGGTGACCACGACTTCGCCACGCTGCGCGCCGAACAGGTCAAGCAGATCGAAGCTGCCGGGCTGCGCGTGGATTACCTCGAAGTGCGCCAGGGCGTGCATCTGCGCCCGGCAACCCCTGAGGACAAGGACATCGTGATCCTGGTGGCAGCCTTCCTGGGCACGACTCGGTTGATCGACAACCTGCATCTGAGCCTCAATTAAACCTCGCTGAACACCCCGCCTGTTGCCCTGCTCGCTGTGCCGGTATAAAAAAGTACCGGCCACAGCGCAGACAAAGCCAAGACATATCGACACGCTAGGTTTAATGTAATCGCCCGGCGCTATAGTTAGCGCTGTCTGGAACCCAATGCTTGAGATAAGACTGGATGTTCCGGGCTATGAAGTGTCCTAAAGGCAGTCCCCGTAATAAAAGGAAACCCGCAGCGATGGCGTACTACCGCACCCCTCATGACGTTACCGCTCTGCCCGCCTGGCAAGCGCTCAATCAACATCGCCAAGCCATGCAGGATTTCAGCATGCGTGAAGCGTTCAATGCCGATCCTCAGCGTTTTTCCCAATTCACCTTGAGCAGCTGCGGACTTTTCCTCGATTACTCGAAAAACCTGATCACCAGCGAAACCCGCGACCTGCTGGTAGGGCTGGCGGAGGAAGTCGGCCTCAAGGACGCGATCAACTCGCTCTACGCTGGCGAACCGGTCAACTCGTCAGAAGGCCGCCCGGCCCTGCACACCGCCTTGCGCCGCCCAGTGGGTGACAAGCTGTCGGTCAATGGCGTGAACATCATGCCGGACGTGCACAAGGTGCTGAACCAGATCACCGACCTGGTCGGCCGCATCCACGACGGCCTGTGGCGCGGCTACACCGAAAAGCCGATCACCGACGTGGTGAACATCGGCATCGGTGGCTCGTTCCTCGGCCCGGAGCTGGTCTCCGAAGCGCTGTTGTCCTACGCCCACAAAGGCGTGCGCTGCCATTACCTGGCGAACATCGATGGCAGCGAGTTCCACGAGCTGACCATGAAGCTGCGCGCCGAAACCACGCTATTCATCGTTTCGTCGAAGTCCTTCAACACCCTCGAAACCCTGAAAAACGCCCAGGCCGCTCGTGCCTGGTACTTGGCCCAAGGTGGCTCGGAAGCTGAGCTGTATCGCCACTTCATCGCCGTGTCGAGCAACAACGCGGCAGCCGTGGCCTTCGGTATTCGCGAAGAAAACATCTTCCCGATGTGGGACTGGGTCGGCGGCCGTTACTCGTTGTGGTCTGCCATCGGCTTGCCAATCGCACTGGCCATCGGCATGTCCAACTTCAAGGAACTGCTGTCCGGTGCCTACACCATGGACCAGCATTTCCAGAACGCGCCATTCGAACAAAACATGCCAGTGCTGCTTGGCCTGCTGGGCGTGTGGTACGGCAACTTCTGGGGTGCGCAGAGCCATGCGATCCTGCCGTACGACCACTATCTGCGTAACATCACCAAGCACTTGCAACAGCTGGACATGGAATCCAACGGCAAGAGCGTGCGCCAGGACGGCAAACCGGTGTCCACCGACACCGGCCCAGTGATCTGGGGTGGCGTCGGTTGCAACGGTCAGCATGCTTACCACCAGTTGCTGCACCAAGGCACCCAACTGATCCCGGCCGACTTCATCGTGCCGATCGTCAGCTTCAACCCGGTGTCCGACCACCATCAGTGGCTGTACGCCAACTGCCTGTCCCAAAGCCAGGCACTGATGCTCGGCAAGACCCGCAGCGAAGCTGAATCCGAGCTGCGCGACAAGGGCATCCCGGAAGACGAAGTGCAGAAGCTGGCCCCGCACAAGGTGATCCCGGGCAACCGTCCGAGCAACACCCTGGTGGTGGAGCGCATCAGCCCGCGTCGCCTCGGCGCGCTGGTTGCCATGTATGAGCACAAAGTGTTCGTACAAAGCGTGATCTGGGGCATCAACGCGTTCGACCAATGGGGCGTTGAACTGGGTAAAGAGCTCGGCAAAGGCGTCTACAACCGTCTGACCGGTGCCGAAGAAACCTTGGCTGAGGACGCTTCGACCCAGGGTCTGATCAACTACTTCCGCGGCCGTCACCGCGGCTGATGCAGGTATAGCAAGGCCAACGTCCTTTTGGACGTTGGCCTTGAACCCTCTCCACACAGGGTGCATCTTTATGACTTGTCGCAAAAACAAGAATAAGGATCGCTCATGTTCGATATCAGCACGTTTCCCATCGCCGATGCCGTCCGCCGGGCTGCGCAACTCAGTCAAGAGGACTATCACCGCCTCTATCGCCAATCCATCGAACAGCCGGACACCTTCTGGGCTGAACAGGCCAAGAGCTTTCTCGACTGGATGACCCCATGGCACACCGTTCAACACTCGGACATCAACACTGGCGCCGCCCAATGGTTTGCCGGTGGCCAACTGAACGTCAGCTACAACTGCATTGATCGTCACCTGGTGCAACGCGCCGATCAGCCGGCCTTCATCTGGGAGGGCGATGATCCGACAAAGTCTTCCAACATCACTTACCGCCAACTCCATCAAAACGTCTGCCGCCTGGCCAACGTGCTGAAAAGCCGTGGCGTGAAGAAAGGTGACCGGGTGTGCATCTACATGCCGATGATCCCGGAAGCGGCCTACGCCATGCTGGCCTGCACGCGGATTGGCGCGGTGCACTCGGTCGTGTTTGGTGGTTTTTCGCCGGACGCCATGCGCGACCGCATTCTCGACGCCGACTGCCGTACCGTGATCACCGCCGATGAGGGCGTGCGCGGCGGCAAGCCCGTCGCTTTGAAACAGAATGTCGACAAGGCCCTGGCCAGTTGCCCGAATGTCAGCACCGTCTTGGTGGTGCAACGCACCGGTGCCGACGTGAACTGGAGCGAAGGCCGCGACCTCAAATACCAGCAGGCCGTTGACGCTGCGATCGACGATTGCCCGCCAGAGCCGATGGACGCCGAAGACCCGCTGTTCATCCTCTACACCTCCGGTAGCACCGGTAAACCCAAGGGCGTGTTGCACACCACCGGCGGTTATCTGCTGCAGGCAGCGATGACCTTCAAGTACGTACTCGACTACCGTGACGGCGAGGTGTTCTGGTGCACCGCCGATGTGGGCTGGGTCACCGGCCATAGTTATATCGTGTATGGCCCGCTGGCCAATGGCGCGACCTCACTGATGTTCGAGGGCGTGCCGAGCTACCCGGACAGCTCGCGGTTCTGGCAGGTGATCGATAAACACCAGGTGAATATTTTCTACACCGCGCCGACAGCCCTGCGCGCGTTGATGCGTGAGGGCCACGGACCACTGGAAAGCACCTCCCGCGCCAGCCTGCGTTTATTGGGCAGCGTGGGCGAGCCGATCAATCCGGAAGCCTGGGACTGGTACTTCAACGCCGTGGGCGAACAACGCTGCCCGATTGTGGATACCTGGTGGCAGACCGAGACCGGCGGCATCATGCTCAGCCCGTTAGTCAGCTCCCAGCGGATCAAGCCGGGCTGCGCGACCCAACCGATGTTTGGTGTGCAACCGGTGTTGCTGGATGAGCAAGGCAAGGTCATCACCGGTGCCGGCAGCGGCGTACTCGCCATTAAATCAAGCTGGCCGGGACAGATCCGCAGCGTGTACGGCGACCCGCAGCGCATGATTGACACCTATTTCAAACCCTACCCCGGTTACTACTTCACCGGAGATGGCGCGCGCCGCGATGAAGACGGCGACTACTGGATCACCGGGCGTATCGACGATGTGATCAACGTGTCCGGCCACCGTATCGGTACCGCCGAGGTGGAAAGTGCGCTGGTGTTGCATGACCAAGTGGCCGAGGCCGCTGTGGTGGGCTACCCCCACGACGTCAAGGGCCAGGGCATCTACGCCTTCGTCACGCCCATGAACGGTGTGGAACCCAGCGATGCGCTGAAAAAACACCTGCTTGAGCTGGTCAGCAAGGAAATCGGCAGCTTTGCCAAGCCGGAACTGATCCAATGGGCACCGGCCCTGCCGAAAACCCGCTCAGGCAAGATCATGCGCCGGATCTTGCGCAAGATCGCCTGCAACGAACTCGACAGTCTTGGTGATACCTCGACCCTGGCCGACCCCAGCGTCGTGGACGGCCTGATCGACAAACGCCTGAACCGCTAGGAAAACCTGAGCCGCCATGGAATTTATCCGCAGCCGTATCGAAACCCAGCTGATGAGCCTCACCGGCTTGTCACTGGGGCAACTGGACCTGGAAAACCCCAAGGGCGATCCCGGCCTGTTCGGGCCAGACTCGGTCAGTTGGCAAGTCCATGGTGACTTCAGCAGCATGCTGATCGGCGGCATCAGCGCATTGATGCTGCAAGCCTTGCACCCACTGGCCCTGGCCGGCGTTTGGGACCATTCGAACTTTCGCCAGGACATGCTCGGGCGCCTGCGGCGTACCTCGCAGTTCATTTCAGGTACTACCTTTGGTTCGCGCAAAGACGCCGACTGGCTGATCGAAAAAGTGCGCACCATCCACCTGCAGGTGGTCGGGCATGCGCCGGATGGACGGCCTTATTCGGCGAGCGACCCCGAACTACTGACTTGGGTGCATGTAGCCGAGGTGAGCAACTTTATGGCCGCTCACTTGCGCTATCGCAACCCGACTCTGTCGAGCCGCGATCAAGATCGTTACTACAGCGAAATCGCTCTGGTGGCGGAGCGCTTGGGGGCGCGGCATGTACCGCGCTCGCGGCAGGAAATTTCCGATTATCTGGAGCGTATCCGTCCGCAATTGCTGTGTGACGAACGCAGCCGCGAAGTACTGCGCCTGCTGCTGAACGCCCCCTCGCCCAGTACTTTAGCCAAGCCGTTTGGCGTCTTGATGATGCAGGCCGGGATCGATCTGCTGCCAGACTGGGCCAGCACCATGCTCGATCAGCATCAGAACCCGCTGCAACGCCAGATGATCCGTGCAGGGGTCAAGCGTAGCGCGCCGTTATTGCGCTGGGCGATGCGCAATGGCTCGGTGCAACGGGCACACAGGCGGATGGGGTTGGTGTAGGCAAGGCGCCATAGCTGTTAAACTTCGCGCCCTCATTTACAGCCAGGCGCGCTCCATGTCTCCCTTGAATCAGGCGCTGCGCGCCGCCCTCGATCATCGCCAAGACCTGATCAACGAGCTGCATGCCCAGGGCACCGATTGCTATCGCCTGTTCCACGGCAGCCAGGAGGGCGCCGGCGGCCTGACCATTGACCGTTATGGCCCACAGTTGCTGGTGCAAAGCTTCCACCAGTCGCTGGAAACCACAGACCTGCTGGACCTGCATCAACTGATCAACCAGTACCTGGGCCTGGAGTTGCTGCTCGTGTACAACGACCGCTCCCGCGGCAACTCGCGGATCGACCGCGAAGACACGGTATACCGAGCCGAACCCGCAGCACTGGAAGACATGGTCGGGCACGAATGGGGCCTCAATTACCGTGTTCGCGGGCGCCATGCCGGGCAGGATCCGTTGCTGTTCCTCGATCTGCGCAATACCCGCGGCTGGGTCAAAGATCACAGCGCCGGTAAAAGCGTACTGAACCTGTTTGCCTACACCTGCGGCGTGGGCCTGAGCGCCGCCGCTGGCGGCGCGCGTGAGGTGTGCAATTTGGACTTCGCGGAAGGCAACCTGGCGGTCGGGCGTGAAAACGGCCAGCTCAACCCACAGTTGCCGAGCATGGAGTTCGTGCAGTCGGACTACTTTCCGGCGATTCGCCAACTGGCCGGCCTGCCGATCACCCAGCGGCGCGGGCAGAAACTGCCGAGCTACCCGCGTCTTGAACAGCGCCAATATGACTTGGTGCTGCTCGATCCTCCGGCCTGGGCCAAGAGCGCGTTCGGCACCGTCGACCTGTTGCGCGACTACCAGAGCCTGCTCAAGCCCGCACTTCTCGCGACTGCCGACAACGGTGTGCTGATCTGCTGCAACAACCTGGCAAAGGTCAGCATGGAGGATTGGCGCGAGCAGGTCCTGCGATGCGCGGAGAAAGCCGGTCGCCCAGTGCGCGACTGGCAAATCATGACGCCGGGTGCGGATTTTCCCTCACAGGATCAGCAGCCCCCCTTGAAAACGCTGATACTCCAGCTGTAGGAAGCGTCCCAACGCCCCGGCTCTTCGGAACCGAAAACCCGTGCCATACTCCAAGGCACTCCTGTTCGATATAGATGGCGCCGCCCCATGCCCAAAGGATTGATTCGCGCCACTGGCGCCTTGTTGACCGCCCTTGCCCTGTACAGTTTGCTGGGCTTTTTGATTCTGCCGGGCATCGCCCTTCGCGTTGCCAACCAACAATTGGCCCATTACGCCACGGTGCCGGCGCGGCTTGAGCGCATTGAACTCAATCCCTTCAGCCTGGAAGTCACCGCATGGGGCTTGAAGATTGGCGAACCCGGCAAGGAACAGGTGGGTTTCGAGCGCCTTTACGCCAATCTGCAGATTGACAGCCTGTGGACCCGGGCACTGCATTTGGCCGATGTGCAAATGGATCAGCCCAAGACGGAGCTGCTGTTCGACAAGTCTGGCCAATTGAACCTGGCGCAGTTGTTCAAGCTCCCTGCAAGCGAACCCTCCCCTGCCGACCCCAATGCCAAGCCGTTCCCACTGCGTATCGACAGCATCAAGCTGGCAGGCGGCTATGTGCACTTTCAAGATCTGCGCCCCAGCGAACCTATCGAATTTCTCTACAACAAACTCGACTTCGAGCTGAAAAACCTCAGCACCTTGCCTGAAGACAACGCCGATATGACTCTGGTCGCGGCAGGCCCTGAAGGTGGTCAAATTGATTGGAAAGGCAACTTCAGCCTGGTGCCGATCACGTCCGAAGGTACGCTAAAGGTCACTGACGGCAAGATGAAAGCCTGGTGGCCATATGTGCGTGACGCGCTCCCCCTGGTACTCGAAGACGGTGTGCTCAACTTCAGCACCGACTACAAATTCAGCCTAGCCAAAGAAACCGAACTGAACTTGACCAACACCGCCGCCAGCATCGCGCCGTTCGCTCTAAAGGCACCGGATGGCCGCCCGCTGGTGCGCCTGGAACGCCTGGACGTCAGCGAGACCACGGTGGACCTCGCCAAGCAGCAAGTGGTGGTCGGCAAGATCCGCAGTAATAAGCTGGAGACCTGGGCTGCTCGTGAGGCCGATGGGCAATTGGACTGGCAGAAACTGTTCGCCAGCCAACCGAGCAAACCAGCCAAGGCGCCGGAGCCTGCCACTGCGCCAGCTACAGCCGACTCTCCAAAGCCTGCCCCGACTGCGCCAAGCAAGCCTTGGCAAGTGCTGCTCAAAGACGTGCAACTGCGCAACTATCAAGTACATCTGGCCGACCGTCAGGCCAAACCTGCGGTAGCGCTGGAGCTGGGCCCGTTGAATGTGGATGTACAGAATTTCGACAGCCTCAACCAGAGCCCCTTTAACCTCAAGGTCGACAGCGGCTTGGGCAAGCAAGGCAAGATTCAGGCAACGGGCGTGGTCAACCTCAACCCAGTCAGCGCCAAGCTGAAGGTCACCACCAAAGATATTGACCTACGGGTTGCCCAGTCCTATATCAGCCCATTTATCCGTTTGGAGCTGCGTAGCGGCATGCTCGGCAGTGACCTCGACGTGAACCTGAAGAGCACCGAGCCCCTGGCGCTGCAGATTACCGGCCGAGCGCAGGTCGACCAGTTGCATACCCTGGACACCCTCAAGACACGTGACTTCCTGAAATGGCAGCGTCTGGTCGTCGAGGGCCTGAACTACCAGCACGGCGACAGCCTGTCGATCGACAAGGTCAACCTGCTGCAGCCATATGCGCGGTTCATGATCAACGATGACCGCACCACCAACGTCGATGACCTGCTGATCCCGCAGCCGGCCGACAGTGGCGCCAAGTCGGCCCCCAAGCCTGCGGCGAGCAAAGATAAACCCCTGGGCATTCGTATCGGGCAGATTGCGATCAACGATGGCTCGGCCAACTTTGCCGACTTCAGCCTGACACCCAACTTCGCCACTGCCATCCAACAGCTCAACGGCCAGATCGGCACGATTGACAGCCGTCAGGCCAAACCAGCCAGCGTCGACATCAAGGGCAAGGTGGACCGTTACGCGCCAGTGACAATCAAAGGCAGCGTGAACCCGTTCGATCCGATGGCGGCGCTGGATATCGCCACCAGCTTCAAGCGTGTCGAGCTGACGACCCTGACGCCCTACTCAGGCAAGTTCGCGGGTTTCCGTATCCGCAAGGGACGCCTCAACCTCGACCTGCACTATGTGATCACCAAGGGCCAGCTGAAGGCCGAGAACAAAGTGGTGGTCGAGCAACTGCAACTGGGTGAGAAAGTCGACAGCGCCGATGCCGTGGACTTGCCGATTCGCTTGGCAATCGCCCTGCTTAAAGACACTGACGGCAAGATCTCCATCGAACTGCCGGTGACCGGTGACCTGAATAACCCGCAATTCAGCGTGATGCCGATTGTTTGGCAGACCCTGCGTAACCTGGTGGTGCGTGCAGCGACCGCACCGTTCAAGTTCATCGGCGGGCTGGTCACCGGCGGCGGAGCGGAAGATCTGAGCAACGTGTCCTTCGCTGCCGGCTCAAGTGAGTTGAACAAAGACGCCGAAAGCGCGCTAAACACCCTGGCTAAAGCGCTGAAGGAACGCCCTGCCCTACGCCTGGAAATTGAAGGCACGGCCGCTGCCAGCAGCGATGGCCCCTTCCTCGCAGCGCAACGTCTGGAACGTGAATACCAGTACAACTATTACAAAATCCTGCAGCGCCGTGGCGACAAGGTTCCGGCCCAGGCGTCCTTGCTGGAAGTCCCGGAAAGCGAAAAAGCGCCATTGCTCGAAGGCATCTACCGCATCCGCGTGAAACAACAGCCACCGGCGGAGTGGAAAGACCTGAGCCGCGATGACCGCACGGCCAAGCTGCGTGACGGCGTGATCAAGTTCTGGAGCAACAGCGACGTGCTACTGCGCCAACTCGGTCAGGACCGCGCAAGCACCATCAAGGACTACTTGGTGGATAAGGGCCAGTTGGAAGACGACCGCGTGTACTTCATTGATGCCCACCTGGGACAGGCGGAGAAAGATGGTCGCGTTGTAACGCCTATGCATCTGGATGCTGAATAACCACCGGCACCAGAAATAGAACAGGCCCCGACACAAGTGCCGGGGCCTGTAATGACCACATCCATATGGTCAGTCGCATGAACCTTAGAGGTGCATTTGAGTGGATATCTAACTCACTCGTGGCCGCCGCTTAATTCAAACGAACTGTCGAGCGTTACTCTGCTTTCAGGCCATCGGCCGATACAGCTTTAACGCCTTTGATTTTCTTGGTGATTGCTACGGCGGTGGCTTTCTGTGCGTCGGTAACAGCTACAGTCGACGACAGGGAAACAACGCCTTTGTTGGTTTCGACTTTGATGTCGGTGCCAGGAATACCTTTCTCGGTAACCAGGTCAGCTTTTACCTTGGTGGTGATCCAAGTGTCGCTGGTGGTTTCTTTGGCGTCATGAGCGGCGCCTTTGGTTTTATCGATACCGTCTGCTTTGGTAGCACCGCCAGCCATCAGGCCATCAGCGGAAACAGCGGTCACGCCTTTGATCTTTTTGGTGATCGAGACAGCAGTAGCTTTCTGTGCGTCAGAGATAGCGACTGTCGAGGACAGGGAAACCACGCCTTTGTTGGTTTCAACCTTGATGTCCGAACCAGGAATGCCCTTCTCGGTCAGCAGGTCGGATTTAACTTTGGTGGTGATCCAAGTATCCGAAACGCTTTCCTTAGCCTTGGTAGCTTCGCCAGCCGCCAACGTCATAGGGGCTTGGGAAGTCTGAGCAAAGGCTACGTTAGCACCCATGGCCAGAGTCAGAGCGGTAGCAGTAGCGAGAGCGAACTTCTTCATACGAGTAACTCCTGTTTTATTAAAAGTCTGCAGTACGTAAACCTTGATGCTGCAGCGTTAACAGGGATATTGCAGGCAGTGTGCCAAGTCGAAGCCATAAATTAAATCCTTATAAAACAACAACTTAACAATAATGCTAATTTCCGGAATCGTGCAACTTGCATGAAGCCCATCATGCCTGCATGCAAGTTGCGGCTTTTGCAGTGGGCTAAACGGCTGATTTCACTTCACTTTCCCTCGCCCATAAAAAAAGGACCCCGAAGGGTCCTTTCTTTCAGCATAAGCCAGGGGTAATTAAACGCCCGAAGCCTTGGCTGCTGCTACGTCCTTGATGGACAGCTTGATGCGGCCGCGGTTGTCCACGTCCAGCACCAGCACTTCCACTTCCTGACCTTCTTTCAGAATGTCGGTCACTTTCTCAACACGAGCGTCGCTCAACATGGAGATGTGAACCAGACCGTCTTTGCCCGGCAGGATGTTGACGAATGCGCCGAAGTCGACGATGCGCTCAACCTTACCGACGTAGATCTTGCCGATCTCGGCCTCAGCTGTGATACCCAGAACGCGCTGACGTGCTGCCTCAGCCGCTTCCTTGGTTTCGCCGAAGATCTTGATCGAACCGTCGTCTTCGATATCGATCGAAGCCTTGGTTTCTTCGCAGATCGCACGGATGGTCGCGCCACCTTTACCGATAACATCACGGATTTTGTCGGTGTCGATTTTCATCGCGATCATGGTCGGAGCATTTTCCGACAGCTCGGTGCGAGACTGACCAATGATCTGGTTCATCTGGCCGAGGATGTTCAGGCGCGCTTCCAGGGCTTGGCCCAGAGCGATCTCCATGATTTCTTCGGTGATGCCTTTGATCTTGATGTCCATCTGCAGCGCGGTAACACCTTTAGCGGTACCGGCTACTTTGAAGTCCATGTCGCCCAGGTGGTCTTCGTCACCCAGGATGTCGGTCAGGATGGCGAACTTCTCGCCTTCTTTAACCAGACCCATGGCGATACCGGCAACCGGTGCCTTCATCGGCACACCAGCGTCCATCAGTGCCAGGGAAGCACCACAAACGGAAGCCATGGAGCTGGAACCGTTGGACTCGGTGATTTCCGACACAACACGGATGGTGTAAGGGAACACGTCAGCAGCAGGCAGCATGGCCTGAACCGAACGACGCGCCAAACGGCCGTGACCGATTTCGCGACGACCAGCGCCGCCCATACGACCACACTCGCCCACCGAGAACGGAGGGAAGTTGTAGTGCAGCATGAACGGGTCTTTTTTCTCGCCTTCCAGGGTGTCCAGCAGTTGTGCGTCACGGGCAGTACCCAGGGTCGCGACTACCAGAGCCTGAGTTTCACCACGGGTGAACAGTGCCGAACCGTGAGTTTTCGGCAGAACACCAACTTCGATATTCAGCGGGCGCACAGTGCGAGTGTCGCGACCGTCGATACGTGGCTTGCCGTTAACGATGTTCTCGCGAACGGTGCGGTATTCGATTTCACCGAATGCAGCTTTGACTTCGCTGGAAGATGGCTGACCTTCTTCGCCCGAAAGCTTGGCAACAACCTGGTCCTTCAGCTCGCCCAGGCGAGCGTAACGGTCGGCCTTGACGGTGATGGTGTAGGCGTCGGAAATGGCAGCGCCGAACTCGGAGCGGATAGCGCCCAGCAGTTCGGTGGCTTCGGCTTGCGGAGCCCAGGCCCAAGTAGGCTTGGCGGCTTCAGCAGCCAGTTCTTTAACGGCGTTGATCACAACCTGGAATTCGTCGTGAGCAAACAGTACAGCACCCAGCATCTGGTCTTCGGTCAGCTCTTTAGCTTCCGATTCAACCATCAATACGGCTTCCGAAGTACCGGCAACGACCATGTCCAGGCTCGATGCTTTCAGTTGCTCGTAAGTTGGGTTGAGCAGGTAGCCGGTGCTCTCGTGGAAAGCAACGCGGGCAGCGCCGATAGGGCCATCGAAAGGAATGCCGGAGATAGCCAGGGCAGCCGAAGTACCGATCATCGCAGCGACGTCCGGATCGGTTTTCTTGCTGGTGGAAACGACGGTGCAGACAACCTGCACTTCGTTCATGAAGCCTTCTGGGAACAGCGGACGGATCGGACGGTCGATCAGTCGGGAAGTCAGGGTTTCTTTCTCGGAAGGACGGCCTTCACGCTTGAAGAAACCGCCAGGGATCTTACCGGCAGCGTAAGTCTTTTCCTGGTAGTGAACAGAAAGAGGGAAGAAGCCTTTGCTCGGGTCAGCGGTCTTGGCGCCAACAACGGTCACCAATACGGTGACGTCGTCATCAACGGTAACCAGCACTGCGCCGGAGGCTTGACGGGCGATACGGCCTGTCTCAAGGGTAACGGTCGACTGACCGAACTGGAATTTTTTGATAACCGGGTTCACGGTGTCCTACCTTCTTTGTGGCTCTTGGGGAACTTGTTTTCTTACGAAATTCTTGGGCAATGTCGGGAATCGGCCCAACCCTTGTCCAGGGGGTAAAACGTGTATCCAGATAAAACTTGAGGCTGGGAGCCTACCATGGGCCAGCGGGAATCCCACTGACACACGGCAGACAACCAACCTCTAGCGCAATCGCTTATTAGCGACGCAGACCCAGGCGACCGATCAGAGTCTGATAACGACCCAGATCCTTGCCTTTCAGGTAATCCAGCAGCTTACGACGCTGGTTTACCATGCGGATCAGACCACGACGGGAGTGGTGATCTTTACCGTTGGCCTTGAAGTGACCTTGCAGCTTGTTGATGTTGTGGGTCAGCAGTGCAACTTGCACTTCTGGCGAACCAGTGTCACCAACAGCTTGCTGATAGTCAGCAACGATTTGTGCTTTTTCTTGAACGTCGAGAGCCATGAGGCAATCCTTTTTTCAGGAAACCACCCAAAGGGCAGTCTCAACAGGCCAGGGACAAATCCCTGTATCTAAAAATGAGTGTTGACCGTGCCTGTTAACAGCCACACTCGTTCGGTCATTCTGACCGAATCAGTCTACGTGGCGCGATGCGCCCGTCTTCGCTCACTTCACCGATACCGATAAAGCGACCGTTATGATCCTGTACTCGCACCATGCCGAACTTAGGGGCATCCGGGGCACGTACCGGCTGGCCGTTAAGCCAGTAGAACGCGCTGTGCTCCGAGAAGTGCAGCAATGGCCAATCCAGCAAACCACTGTCCGATGGCATCAGGAAGCGATCAACCGCTTCATTGCCGCCTTCGGCGTGTACCGCTTCCAACTCTTCCAGCGTAACCGTCTGGGCCAGGCTGAAAGGTCCGGCCTGAGTGCGTCGCAGTTCTGCTACGTACGCGCCGCAACCGAGCTGTTCACCAATATCTTCCACCAGGGTACGGATATAGGTGCCTTTGCTGCAGTCCACGGCCAGTCGTGCGGTTTCACCCTCACAAGCGAGCAATTCCAAGCGCGCAATAGTAACAGAACGCGGTTCACGCTCCACTACTTCGCCGGCACGTGCCAGCTTGTAAAGTGGCTGCCCGTCACGCTTGAGAGCCGAGTACATCGGCGGTATCTGACTGATTTGCCCACGAAAAGCGGGCAAAGCGGCTTCGATATCAGCACGACCAACGGTCACGTCGCGAACCTGTAAAACATCACCTTCAGCATCCGCCGTGGTGGTGGTCTTGCCCAGTTGCATCAGGGTTTCGTAACCCTTATCGGAATCAAGCAGGTATTGCGAGAACTTGGTCGCTTCGCCAAAGCACAGCGGCAGTACGCCGGTGGCCAGTGGGTCGAGGCTACCGGTATGCCCGGCCTTCTCGGCATTGAGCAGCCAGCGGACCTTCTGCAACGCCGCATTGGACGTAAAGCCAATGGGCTTATCAAGCAGAATGATGCCGCTGACGTTGCGACGGATACGTTTGACCTGAGCCACCGCTTACTCCTTGGCGTCTTCAGGTGTGGACGGATGCTGGCGGTCTTCAGCCACGGCGCGCTCGATCAATGCAGACAAGTGCGCGCCACGCACGACGCTTTCGTCGTAGTGGAAGTGCAACTGCGGAACACTGCGCAGCTTCATTTCGCGGGCCAACTGCATGCGCAGGAAGCCGGCAGCCGAGTTGAGCACTTTGATGCTTTGTGCGATTTCTTCGCTGGTGTCCTGGCCCATCACGGTGATGAAAATCTTGGCGTGACCCACGTCACGGCTCACTTCAACAGCGGTGATGGTGACCAGGCCAACGCGTGGGTCTTTGACTTCGCGACGGATCAGTTGGGCCAGCTCGCGCTGCATTTGATCGCCGATACGTTGGGTACGGCTGTATTCTTTTGCCATGTCTTGTTACCTGTTACTGCCACACGGTGAAACCCATGGGGTCTGAAAGCGGCAAACGCCCGGCCTGACAAAAGCCAGACCGGGCGTTGCGTTTAGAGTCCGTACGCTGCGCGAGGCATTTGCATGCCCACACGCGGCGTGGCTCCGGAAGTGCGCGAGTTAGAGGCTGCGAGCAACCTGAACCTTCTCGTAGACTTCGATCTTGTCGCCAGCCTTGACGTCGTTGTAGCTCTTGACGCCAATACCGCATTCCATGCCGGCACGTACTTCAGAAGCGTCATCCTTGAAGCGGCGCAGGGATTCCAGCTCGCCTTCGAAGATAACGATGTCTTCACGCAGTACACGGATTGGACGGTTACGGTACACAGTGCCTTCGACAACCATGCAACCGGCGATCGCGCCGAATTTCGGCGAACGGAACACGTCACGTACCTCGGCGATACCCAGGATATTCTCCCGAACGTCACTGCCAAGCATGCCGGTAAGGGCTTTCTTGACGTCTTCGATGATGTCGTAGATGACGTTGTAGTAACGCATGTCCAGGCCTTCCTGCTCGACGATCTTCCGTGCGCCAGCATCAGCACGCACGTTGAAACCGAACAGTACAGCGTTGGAAGCCAGTGCCAGGTTGGCGTCGGATTCGGTGATACCACCGACACCGCCACCGACAACACGCACTTGCACTTCATCGTTACCCAGGCCATTCAAGGCGCCGTTCAACGCTTCGAGAGAACCACGAACGTCAGATTTAAGGACAATATTAAGCGTCTTCTTCTCTGCCTGGCCCATGTTCTCGAAGATGTTTTCCAGCTTGCCAGCGTGAGCGCGAGCCAGTTTGACTTCACGGAACTTGCCTTGACGGAACAGAGCCACTTCACGGGCTTTCTTCTCGTCGGACAGCACGCTCATCTCGTCGCCAGCGTCCGGGGTACCATCCAGGCCGAGGATCTCGACAGGGATGGAAGGACCCGCTTCTTTGATTGGCTTGCCGTTCTCGTCGAGCATGGCACGTACACGGCCATAGTTCGAACCGACCAGCACCATATCGCCTTGGCGCAGGGTACCGTCTTGAACCAGCACGGTCGCAACCGGGCCACGACCTTTGTCGAGACGCGATTCAACCACAACGCCACGACCTGGGGCCGATGGAGTTGCTTTCAGTTCGAGTACTTCAGCTTGCAGCAGGACCGCTTCGAGCAGTTCGTCCACGCCAGTACCGACTTTCGCCGAAACCGAAACGAATGGCGTATCACCGCCCCACTCTTCAGAGGTCACGCCGTGAACCGACAGTTCGCTGCGGATGCGATCGAGATCGGCGCCCGGCTTGTCGATCTTGTTCACGGCAACAACCAGAGGAACACCAGCGGCTTTTGCGTGCTGGACAGCTTCAATGGTCTGCGGCATCACGCCGTCGTCCGCTGCAACAACCAGGATCACGATGTCAGTCGCCTTAGCACCACGGGCACGCATTGCGGTAAACGCGGCGTGACCTGGGGTGTCGAGGAAGGTGACCATGCCGCGCTCGGTTTCAACGTGGTACGCACCGATGTGCTGAGTGATACCACCGGCTTCGCCAGCAGCTACCTTGGCACGACGAATGTAGTCGAGTAGCGAAGTCTTACCATGGTCAACGTGACCCATTACGGTCACGACTGGCGCACGGGAGAACGTCTCACCTTCAAACTTCAGGGATTCTGCCAGGGAATCTTCCAAGGCGGTGTCGCTGACCAGGGTCACTTTGTGGCCCAGTTCTTCGGCTACCAGTTGAGCAGTTTCCTGATCAAGCACCTGGTTGATGGTCGCTGGAGTACCCAGTTTGAACATGAACTTGATGATTTCAGCAGCCTTGACCGACATCTGATTGGCAAGATCGCCAACAGTGATGGTCTCGCCAATCTGCACATCACGCACGACAGGACCGGTTGGGCTCTGGAAACCGTGGGCGTTGCGCTTCTTCAGCTTGGCCTTGCCGCGACCACCGCGACGGAAGCCATCGCTTTCTTCGTCGGTAGTACGTGGAGCAACGCGTGGAGCAGGCGCTTTCTCTTTGACCGAAGCACGATGCGGAGCGTTTTTGCGCTCGCCATCGCCACCACCACCGCGACGATTGTTATCGTCGGCACGTGGTTTGTCCGGACGACGAGGTTCCTCACGCTTACGGGCATCAGCAGCAGGTGCTGGTGCAGCGGCAACCGGAGCGGCCTCGCGCACAGCTTCCACAGGAGCGCTAGGCGCGGCGACCGCATCAGCCGAAGCAGTTTGCGCAGCAGCAGGCTGGCGACGCGCTTCTTCTTCGGCGCGACGCTTGGATTCTTCTTCAGCCTTCTGACGAGCAGCATTATCTACTGCGCGACGTTCATCCAGTTCACGCTTGCGCTCGGCTTCAATTTCTTCCGGGCTGCGCTGTACGAAGACTTTCTTCTTGCGTACTTCAACGCTGATGCTCTTGCTACCAGCAACACGCAGGGTGCTGGTGGTTTTGCGCTGCAATGTAATCTTGCGCGGTTCTTCCACTTTCGCCTTGTGGCTGCTCTTCAAGTGAGTCAGCAAAGACTGCTTCTCACTATCGCTCACACCTTCATCGGCGGCGGTGTGCGGCAGACCTGCCTCACGCATCTGCTGCAACAGGCGCTCTACCGGTGTTTTGACCTCATCGGCCAGTTGTTTCACCGTGACTTGCGTCATGCACTTCTCTCCTCAGGCCGCGCCTAATTACTCGAACCAATGGGCTCGGGCGGCCATGATCAACTTGCCGGCACGATCATCGTCAATGCCGTCGATGTCGAGCAGATCGTCAATAGACTGCTCGGCCAGGTCTTCGCGGGTAATTACGCCGCGCACCGCCAGTTCCATCGCCAAATCCTTGTCCATACCCTCAAGCGAGAGTAGGTCTTCGGCCGGATGGGCGTCTGCCAGCTTTTCCTCAGTAGCGATGGCTTTAGTCAACAAACGATCCTTGGCCCGAGCGCGAAGCTCGTTGACGGTGTCTTCGTCAAAGCCGTCGATGTTGAGCATTTCTTCCAACGGTACGTAGGCAATCTCTTCCAGGCTGGTGAAGCCTTCATCTACCAGCACCTGTGCCAGGTCTTCGTCGACTTCCAACTCGTCAATGAAGTTGCGCAGGATGTCACCGGTTTCAGCTTGCTGCTTAGCCTGGATGTCCGATTCGGTCATCACGTTCAGGGTCCAGCCGGTCAATTGGCTGGCCAGACGCACGTTCTGACCACCACGACCAATGGCCTGAGCCAGATTGTCTGCGCCAACGGCGATGTCCATTGCATGGGCATCTTCGTCAACGATAATTGCCGCCACTTCAGCAGGCGACATGGCGTTGATCACGAACTGCGCCGGGTTATCGTCCCACAGGACGATGTCCACACGCTCACCGCCCAATTCGCCCGACACTGCCTGGACGCGCGAACCGCGCATACCGATGCAAGCGCCTTGCGGGTCGATGCGTTTGTCCTTGGAACGGACCGCGATCTTGGCGCGCGAACCCGGGTCGCGGGACGCAGCCATGACTTCGATCAGGCCTTCGGCGATTTCCGGCACTTCGATACGGAACAGCTCGATCAGCATTTCCGGCGCGGTACGCGACAGGATCAACTGAGGGCCACGGTTCTCGGTGCGGATTTCCTTGAGCAGCGCACGCAAACGCACGCCGACACGGAAGGTTTCGCGAGAGATGATGTCTTCGCGGGCCAGCAACGCTTCGGCGTTGTTGCCCAGATCGACGATCACATTGTCGCGGGTAACTTTTTTCACAGTGCCGGAGATAATTTCTCCCAGCCGCTCGCGATAGGCGTCAACGACTTGAGCGCGCTCGGCTTCACGAACCTTCTGCACGATGACCTGCTTGGCGGTCTGTGCAGCAATGCGGCCGAACTCGATGGACTCGATCTTTTCTTCGACGACATCACCGACCTGGGCGCCTGGGTGCGTTTCGGCAACCTTGCTTGGCCAGGTTTCGATGGCCGGATCATCAAGATCAGCTTCTTCGACGACCGTCCAGCGACGGAAAGTCTCATAGGCACCGGTGTGGCGGTTAATTTCCACACGCAGATCAACTTCGTCTTCAAAACGCTTTTTGGTAGCAGTGGCCAGAGCCAACTCCAGCGCTTCAAAAATCACGTTTGCCGGTACGCCCTTTTCATTGGATACCGACTCAACAACCAGCAGTACTTCTTTGCTCATCGTACGCCTCGCCTTTCGCAAGCCATTGGATCCGCGGGATCCGCGTCTCAGTCAAAACTGGGAATAATGTTGGCCTTGTCGATCATATCGATCGGCAACAGGAACTCATGGTCTTCTACCTGCACCACGACATCCTGTTCTTCTACACCGCGCAGAAGGCCCTGAAAGTTGCGTCGTCCTTCAAAAGGAGATCGCAGCTTGATCTTCACTTGTTCACCGGCAAATTTTGCAAACTGATCAATAGTGAACAGTGGGCGTTCCATGCCTGGCGAGGAAACTTCGAGGGTGTATTCAACGGAAATTGGATCTTCAACATCCAGCACACCGCTGATCTGACGGCTGACAATGGCACAATCGTCCACCAGCACACCGCCCTCTTTATCGATATAAACGCGCAACATTGAGTGGCGACCTTGAGCCGAAAACTCAACACCCCAGCATTCATAGCCTAGGGCCACGACCACCGGGGCCAACAAGGCCTGCAACTCTTCTAGCTTGCTCGACACCTGAACCCCCTCGTGCATGTATGTGCATGCTGTGCAAAATAAAAAAATGGGCGAAACGCCCATCCTTGAAACGCCGTCGAACAGCGGCGTTGAAAGTGTCCAGCTAACAAAAAGCCCCTTTAAAGGGGCTCCGCTAAAACTGGTTGCGGGGGCCGGATTTGAACCGACGACCTTCGGGTTATGAGCCCGACGAGCTACCAGACTGCTCCACCCCGCGACAAAGCTGGGGCGGAAGTATACGACCGATCCCTTAAAGGGTCAATGTAACCTTCCACCTACAAGAAAGCCCGCAACAGCGGGCTCTCCTGATAATTGGTACCGAGAAGGGGACTCGAACCCCTACACCCTATGGGCACAACCACCTCAAGGTTGCGTGTCTACCAATTCCACCACCTCGGCAATACAGCGCTTACAACCCTTCTTACTTCTGCTCTTGAGCTGGAGGTACGTCAGTCGCTGGAGTAGCCGACTTTTGCTCTTGAAGCACCGGGACATCATCAGAAGCCGGTTTTGCTTTTGGTACTTCCAACACTGCTGGGTTTGGCAAACCTACTTGAGTCAGCACATGAGCTTTCTCTTTAGCAAAGTAACCTAACCCTAAGCTGGTTATGAAGAAACCGGCGGCAAGTATAGCAGTAAACTTACTAAGAAAGGTAGAGGAACCTTGGCTTCCGAATACAGTATTTGAAGCACCTGCACCAAAAGACGCACCAGCATCCGCACCTTTACCCTGTTGCAACAAAACCAGGGCAACTACGCCCAGGGCTGCCAACAGATGAAAAACGACTACGACTGTTTCCAGCATTTTTTCAGTTTCCCGCGGCGCGACAAATCGCACCGAACTCATCTGCATTCAGGGAAGCTCCACCAATGAGCCCCCCATCGATATCCGGCATGCCGAACAGTTCGACCGCATTGGCCGCCTTCACGCTGCCGCCGTATAGAAGCCGCACACCTTGTGCGATTTCAGAATTCTCTGCCGCTAACTGCGCACGGATGGCTGCGTGCACATCCTGCGCCTGTTGCGGTGTAGCAGTCAGCCCGGTGCCAATGGCCCAGACCGGCTCGTAAGCAATTACCGCCTTTGCGAAAGCACCAACACCCAGCTCCTCGATGATGCTGCCAAGCTGACGCGAGACAACCTCAAGAGTCTTGCCAGATTCACGCTGCTCAAGGGTCTCCCCAATACACAGCACCGGAATCAAGCCACAAGCCTGTGCAGCTGCGAACTTGCGATTGAGCGTTCCATCACGCTCGCCCATCACCTGACGGCGCTCGGAGTGCCCAACAAGCACATAGGAACAACCCGCATCAACCAGCTGACTCGGTGCAATCTCACCGGTCAACGCACCTTGCATGGCTTCCACCGCAGAATTCTGCGAGCCGACCTGAATCGACTTACCTTTCAAGCCATCAACCACTTGGGTGATATGCAAGTAAGGCGGGAACACCGCGATGTCAACACCGCTAGGCAAGGCCAAGTGACGAAGGCCATTGATCAGCTCAGCGACACTGGCGCGGGTACCGTGCATCTTCCAGTTACCAGCTACCATAGTGCGACGCATGCTGTACCTCGTCGGTCAAAGTGGGCGCAGATGTTACCCAACCACATCATCACTGGCAAGCCGAATTCAGGCGCAAACTTCAGTTACCAGTTTTGCCAGGTCTTCGGCGTGGCCGCGAACCTGTATTTCATCGTCACCTTCGACCATAACGCGCACCAAAGGCTCTGTGCCGGACTTACGTAGCAATACCCGTCCACGACCAGCCATTGCCAGGGTCGCGCGCTCGCAAGCCTCTTTGACAGCAGGGTGGTCGATCGGGTTTTCTCCACCTGCGAAACGCACGTTAAGCAATACTTGCGGGCATTTGCGCAAAGCCTGACGAGCCTGAGCCAGGCTCTCTTCGCGGCGACGCAAAGCCAATAGCACCTGCAACGCAGCAATAATCGCGTCACCGGTGGTGGTGTGCTGGAAGCACACCACGTGCCCGGAGTTCTCACCACCTACCTGCCAGTTACGCTCCAGCAGCTCGGCGATCACATATCGGTCACCGACATTGGCGCGAACAAAAGGAATACCCAGGTCTGCCAACGCAAGCTCAAGCCCAAGATTGCTCATCAGCGTACCGACGACACCGCCTTGCAGCTTGTTGCGCTCATGCAGGTCGCGGGCAATGATAAACAACAGATCATCGCCATCGACCACGGCACCCGTGTGGTCAACCATCAGCACGCGGTCGCCGTCACCGTCGAAGGCAATACCGAGGTCGGCATGCTCGGCCAGGACAGCAGCTTGCAGCTGCTCCATATGGGTCGAGCCGCAGTTCTCGTTGATGTTCAGTCCGTTGGGCTGAGCCGACAGCACAGTCACGTCTGCGCCCAGCTCCTTAAATACGCTTGGCGCGACTTTGTAGGTCGCACCATGGGCGCAGTCGACGACAACCTTCAGGCCGGCAAAGTTGGTACTGGTTGGCACACTGCTCTTGCAGAACTCGATATAACGACCGGATGCGTCATTGATCCGCGACACCTTGCCCAGCTTGCTGGACTCGACCACGGTCATCGGCGCATCCAACAGCTCTTCGATCATCAACTCAATCTCGTCCGGCAATTTGGTGCCCTGCCCCGAGAAAAACTTGATGCCATTGTCGTCATGAGGGTTGTGCGAGGCGCTGATCACAATACCTGCTTCAGCGTGAAACGTACGCGTCAGGTAAGCGATCGCCGGAGTCGGCATCGGGCCCAGCAACATCACATCAGCACCTGCGGCGGACAAGCCAGCCTCTAGCGCAGACTCAAACATGTACCCGGAAATCCGGGTGTCCTTGCCCACCAGGATGCGGCATGCGCCCATGCTGCGGAACGCCATGCCTGCCGCCCAACCCAGCTTGAGCATGAAATCTGGAGTAATCGGAAACTCGCCGACCCGACCACGGATCCCGTCGGTGCCAAAGTATTTTTTTGTCATAAGTGCTCCATCATTCTTATTCGGCAGATTCTACAGCGGCAATCATGCGCACCACATCCACGGTTTCTGCAACGTCATGCACACGCAAGATGCGTGCGCCTTTGGTCACTGCAAGTGCCGCCAGTGCGAGGCCACCATACAACCGCTCACCCACCGGACGGCTCAATGCCAGCCCTATCATGCTTTTGCGCGATACACCGACCAACAGGGGCCGACCAAGGGCATGCAAGGACTCCATGTGTTTGAACAAACTTAAATTGTGTTGCAGGGTCTTGGCGAAACCAAACCCCGGATCAAGGATGATCCTTTCAGGCGCAATACCTACCGCAGCGCATTGGGCAACGCGTTCTGAGAGAAAACCACTCACCTCACCAACCAGGTCATCATAGTGCGGACTGTCCTGCATATTGCCGGGCTCACCCAGCATATGCATCAAACACACCGGCAAACCGGTAGCCGCAGCTGCATCCAGAGCGCCGTCGCGCTGCAGGGACCGCACATCGTTGATCAAGCCGGCACCTAATCGCGCAGTCTCACGCATCACGGCCGGGGTGGAAGTATCAACCGAAATAATCACATCCAACTCTCGAGCGATGCGCTCGACAATCGGCGCCACGCGCTCCAACTCTTCCAGAGGAGAAACAACGCGAGCACCAGGCCGAGTTGATTCACCACCGACATCAATCAAGGTCGCGCCGGCCGCCACCATGGCTTCTGCGTGACGCAGTGCAGCATCAAGTTGGCTGAAGCGGCCACCATCGGAAAAGGAGTCAGGGGTTACATTAAGAATGCCCATAACATGTGTATGGGCCAAATCAAGAACCCGGTTGCCGCAAGGCAACCGGGGGGAGGACGAAGCAAAAGTCATTTCAAACCTTAGTGGTCAGCTGCCGGGCCACCGATTGGGGTTTCAGGGCGCTCGTTCTGAACCACAGGCGGGGTGCCCGAAGTACCCGAACCACCTTCCCAATCACGAGGCTCACGAGGTGCACGACCGGCCATAATGTCGTCGATCTGGTCTGCATCGATGGTCTCGTACTTCATCAATGCATCAGCCATTGCATCGAGCTTGTCGCGATTATCGGTCAGGATTTGTTTGGCCGTGCCATAGCACTGGTCAATGATACTGCGCACCTCGGAGTCAATCAGCTTGGCTGTCTCACCGGAGAAACTGGCGTTTTGACCACCGCCGCCACGACCCAGGAATACTTCACCTTCTTCCTCGGCGTACATCAAAGGACCGAGCTTTTCCGACAAACCCCACTTGGTCACCATGTTTCGCGCAATCTGACTGGCGCGCATGATGTCGTTGGAAGCCCCAGTGGTCACGCCGTCGAAGCCCAATGTCATCTCTTCAGCGATTCGACCGCCGTACAGAGAGCAGATCTGACTGATCAACGCACGCTTGGAGAGACTGTAACGATCCTCTTCCGGCAGGAACATGGTGACACCCAAGGCGCGACCACGAGGAATGATCGACACTTTGTAGACTGGATCATGCTCAGGCACGACACGCCCCACAATGGCGTGACCCGCTTCGTGATAAGCAGTGTTCTGCTTCTCTTTTTCGGACATGACCATGGATTTGCGCTCAGCGCCCATCATGATCTTATCTTTCGCCAGTTCGAACTCTTTCATTTCAACAATGCGCTTGCCGGTACGGGCTGCAAACAGCGAAGCCTCGTTCACCAGGTTGGCCAAGTCAGCACCGGAGAAGCCTGGAGTACCACGGGCAATCACAGCCGGAGCTACGTCGTCACCCATTGGGACTTTGCGCATGTGCACTTTCAGAATCTGTTCACGACCACGAATGTCCGGCAGACCAACCACAACCTGACGGTCGAAGCGGCCCGGACGAAGCAGTGCAGGGTCAAGCACGTCTGGACGGTTGGTTGCGGCTATCACGATGATGCCGTCATTCATCTCAAAACCATCCATCTCGACCAGCAGCTGGTTGAGAGTCTGCTCACGCTCATCGTGGCCACCACCCATGCCGGCCCCACGATGGCGACCAACGGCGTCGATTTCATCGATAAAGATGATGCATGGCGCGTGCTTCTTGGCCTGTTCAAACATATCGCGAACGCGGCTGGCGCCGACACCAACGAACATTTCAACGAAGTCAGAACCGGAAATCGTGAAGAACGGCACCTTGGCTTCGCCAGCAATCGCCTTGGCCAGCAAGGTTTTACCGGTACCTGGAGGGCCGACCATCAGCACGCCGCGAGGAATACGACCACCCAGGCGCTGAAATTTGCCTGGATCGCGCAAGAACTCCACCAACTCGCCGACTTCTTCCTTCGCCTCATCGCAACCTGCTACGTCAGCCAGTGTGGTCTTCACCTGATCCTCAGAGAGCAGGCGCGCCTTGCTCTTGCCGAAGCTCATCGGCCCGCCCTTGCCCCCCGCACCGCCCTGCATCTGGCGCATGAAGAACATGAACACGGCAATGATCACCAGGATCGGGAAGCTTGCCACCAGGAGTTGAGTCCAAATGCTCTGCTGCTCAGGCTGCTTGCCTTCGACAACCACGTGGTTATCCACCAGGTCACCGATCAGACCGTTGTCCTGGATTGCCGGACGAATGGTCTTAAAGCTATCGCCATCGTTGCGTTTGCCGGTGATCACGTAGCCATCAACCGCTACGCGCTCGACCTTGCCATCCTTAACTTGCTGGATGAAGTCGGAATAGTTGAGGGTCTGCGGCTCGTTAGGACTGGAGAAGTTGTTCATCACCGTCACGAGGACAGCCGCGATGATCAACCACAGGATCAGATTCTTTGCCATATCGTTCAATTAACTACCCTCTGAAGCAAGCTCCGCTACTGGCGCGCGCTTCGCATGATATTCACCGGCCTAACTTACTACATTACCTACAACTCTGGCAGGCGCCGTCTGTAACCCTTTGTGAAACTTTGACTACATAATATTCGTAAAGCTTCGTGACGAAAGCGACATAAAAAAACCTATCGCCCTCCTCGAATAAATCAAAAACGCTCTTCACTCGCCGCGCCTTCAACCCCGCGGAACCCGCGGCACAGCAGATATTGCTCGCGAGACCGGTCCCGGGAAGAGTCCGGCTTTCGCGTCTGCACCTTGTCGAACAGCTTGCGAATGTTCTTGTGATACTCGTCAAAACCTTCGCCCTGGAAGACTTTCACAAGGAAATCACCGCCCGGACGCAACACCCGGCCCGCCAAATCCAGTGCCAATTCACAGAGGAACATGGCCCGCGGCATATCGACGGCCGGTAATCCACTCATATTGGGGGCCATGTCGGAAATCACAAGGTCTACCTGCGAATTTCCCACGGCCTCCAGAATCTCGGCCAATACCGAGTCCTGGGTGAAGTCGCCGTGCACAAAGGTCACATCCGGGATGCTGTCCATCTCAAGGATGTCGGACGCGATCAATCTTCCCTGGCCACCAATCAGACGACTGGTCACTTGAGACCAGCCACCCGGCGCCGCGCCAAGATCAATCACGCTCATGCCCGGACGAATCAATTTGTCCTTGTCTTGGATCTCCAGGAGCTTGTAACTGGCCCGCGAACGGTAGCCGTCCTTCTGCGCCTTTTTGACGTAAGGATCGTTGAAATGCTCTTGCAGCCACTTAAGGCTAGTTTTGGAACGGGCCACGGGCCACCTCGAAAATAAAACGGGTCGTGATTAACTGGGCGGTCCCGGACTCGCTCGGGTAAACTGGCCGCCGCTTTTTACAAGATCAGACGCAGGGGTCAGATTATGCCGCTCACTCAAGAGCAGAAGAAACAGTACAAATCCATTGGCCACCATCTGAAACCAGTTCTGATTGTGGCAGACAACGGTTTGACTGAGGGTGTGTTAGCCGAACTTGAACGCGCATTGGGCGATCACGAACTGATCAAGATTAAGGTCAACATCCTTGACCGCGAAGCGCGCCTGGCCGCCATTGCAGAACTGTGCAAGGTTGGCAAAGCGGACCTGGTTCAGGTCATCGGCAAGATGGCGCTGCTGTATCGCAAGAACTTCAGCGTCAACAAGCAACTGTCGAACGTTCATCGCTTCAAATGACACAAGGGTCACGGGCGTGCTTTGCGCGCCCTGCCACTCCATCCTGGCGCGGGCTGTACTACCAACACCAAGCCGGAAAACCCTAGCACAAGATAGCTGAATAGCTGCCAGCGCAACGCTTCCGGCAGCCAAACATGCACGATGCAATACATTGCACACGCATACAGCGCCATCAACAGCAGTTGGCCGCGAATATCCCGCCACAAACTCACAAAACCCTCAGCCTTGACCAGCACCAATGCCTGAAGGGTCACGCACGCCGCTGCAAACCCCACCAGCAACGCGCTCAGCAATCCATCGATCTCATCGATCAACAGCGGAGCCAGGCCAATAAGGCCCAGCACCGGGAGTACACCAATGTGCAGCAACCACAGGCCACCCACCCAAAGCATCTGGGAGAGCTGCCAAAGCATGGCGCCCGCACGAAGCGGGCGCCGCCTTTCAGACGTGACGAACTTCAACAATCTCGTACTCGATCACGCCACCAGGTGTTTTTACAGCGACCACATCACCCTCTTCCTTGGCAATCAAGGCGCGGGCGAGCGGCGAACCGACAGAGATCTTGCCGAGTTTGAAGTCAGCTTCGTCTTCGCCAACGATGTGATAGACCACGCTTTCGTCCGTCTCGACGTTAGCGATTTCCACGGTCGTGCCGAAAATCACCTTGCCGGTTTTCGGAATGGTCGTGACATCGATGATGACCGCATTCTGCATGCGCCCTTCGATGTCACGGATCCGCGCCTCGACCATACCTTGCTGCTCGCGAGCAGCGTGGTATTCAGCGTTTTCCTTCAAGTCACCCAGCTCGCGGGCCGTACCGATGTCCTGGCTCAACTTAGGACGTACGACCTTGGTCAGATGGGCGTGCTCCTCTTCCAGGGCCTTTGCGCCCTGGACGGTCATTGGGTATTTGATCATGCCTTCAATCCTGCGTGTAGATCCTGCAAGCGGCGCACGGTCTTTTCTGGACCGAACTTGAGCGCTTCACAGATAGCTTCGCCAGCAGCAATGGTGGTGGTGCAGTAGATCTTGTGCTGCAAGGCATTACGGCGAATAGAGTAGGAATCCGCGATCGACTGACGACCTTCGGTGGTGTTGATGATCAGAGTAACTTCGTCATTCTTGATCATGTCGACCACGTGCGGACGGCCTTCCGTCACCTTGTTTACGCGTCGCACCTTCAGGCCTGCCGCTTCGATCAGCTTGGCGGTACCTGCTGTGGCAACTACTTCAAAGCCCAAGCTGATCAGATCACGGGCAACGCCCGCAACTAGTGGTTTGTCGTCATCACGCACACTGATAAACGCAGTTCCGCCGGTCGGTAGCACTTCGCTGGCGCCCATCTGAGCTTTGGCAAATGCTTCACCGAAGGTATCGCCCACGCCCATCACTTCACCGGTGGACTTCATCTCTGGGCCCAGGATTGGGTCCACACCAGGGAATTTGGCGAATGGGAACACCGCCTCTTTCACGCTGTAGAAGTTCGGAATGATTTCCTTGGTGAAGCCGATTTCCTTCAGGGTCTTACCAGCCATCACACGGGCAGCGATCATGGCCAGGGACACACCGATGCACTTGGATACAAACGGTACGGTACGCGAAGCACGTGGGTTAACCTCAATGACGTAGATGTCTTCGCCTTGCAGCGCCAACTGAACGTTCATCAGGCCGACAACACCCAACTCAAGGGCCATTTTTTTGACCTGCTCGCGCATCTCATCTTGGATGTGCAGCGGCAACGAATATGGCGGCAGCGAGCATGCGGAGTCACCGGAGTGAACGCCTGCCTGCTCGATGTGCTGCATGATCGCGCCGATCACCACGTCGGTGCCGTCGCAAACCGCATCGACGTCCATTTCGATGGCGCAGTTGAGGAAGTGGTCCAGCAGCACCGGGCTGTCATTGGACACTTTCACCGCATCACGCAAGTAACGCTTGAGCTCGTCCTCTTCGTAGACGATTTCCATCGCCCGACCGCCCAGCACATAGGAAGGACGCACCACCAGCGGATAGCCGATCTTGCTGGCTGCACGGATGGCTTCATCTTCGCTGCGAACGGTAGCGTTTGGCGGCTGACGCAGGTTAAGGCGCTCAACCATTTGCTGGAAGCGTTCACGATCTTCAGCGCGGTCGATAGCGTCCGGGCTGGTACCGATAATCGGCACTCCAGCAGCCTCAAGCGCACGCGCCAGTTTAAGCGGGGTTTGGCCGCCATACTGCACGATCACGCCTTTCGGCTTCTCAACGCGCACGATTTCCAGCACGTCTTCCAGTGTCACTGGCTCGAAGTACAGGCGATCAGAGGTGTCGTAGTCGGTGGAAACAGTTTCCGGGTTGCAGTTGACCATGATGGTCTCGTACCCGTCGGCGCGCAGAGCGAGCGCGGCGTGCACACAGCAGTAGTCGAACTCGATGCCTTGGCCGATACGGTTAGGACCACCGCCCAGGATCATGATCTTGTCACGACCCGACGGCGCAGCCTCGCACTCTTCCTCGTAGGTGGAGTAAAGGTACGCGGTATCGGTGGAGAACTCGGCCGCACAGGTATCAACGCGCTTGTAGACCGGGAAGATGTCCAACTTATGGCGATGCGTGCGCAGGTTCTTCTCGGTCACACCCAGCAGTTTGGCCAGGCGTTGATCGGAGAAGCCTTTGCGCTTGAGGCGGAACATCATGTCGCGGTCGATGCTAGCCAGCCCCAGGGTCTTGACCTTCTCTTCTTCCTTGATCAGATCTTCGATCTGTACCAAGAACCATGGGTCGATCATGTTCATGCCGAAGATGTCTTCGACAGTCATACCGGCACGGAAGGCGTCAGCGACGTACCAGATACGCTCGGCGCCCGGCACAGTCAGCTCACGCTTGAGCACGCTCATGCTTTCCGGGTTGCTCAGGTCGAGCTTCTCGTCGAGGCCGCAAACCCCCACTTCCAGACCACGCAGAGCTTTCTGCAAGGACTCCTGGAACGTACGGCCGATGGCCATAACTTCGCCGACCGACTTCATCTGAGTGGTCAGACGCGCGTCAGCCTTGGCGAATTTCTCAAAGGCAAAACGTGGAAGCTTGGTCACTACGTAGTCGATGGACGGTTCAAAGGACGCAGGGGTCTTGCCGCCGGTGATGTCGTTCGACAACTCGTCCAGGGTGTAACCCACAGCCAGCTTGGCCGCGACCTTCGCAATCGGGAAGCCGGTAGCTTTAGAGGCAAGGGCCGACGAACGGGAAACACGCGGGTTCATCTCGATCACGACCATACGACCGGTGTCCGGGCAGATGCCGAACTGGACGTTGGAACCGCCGGTTTCCACACCGATCTCACGCAATACCGCCAGGGAGGCATTACGCAGGATCTGATATTCCTTGTCCGTCAGGGTTTGTGCAGGAGCAACAGTGATCGAGTCACCGGTGTGCACGCCCATCGGATCGAAGTTTTCGATGGAGCAGACGATGATGCAGTTGTCCTTCTTATCGCGGACAACCTCCATCTCATATTCTTTCCAGCCGATCAGAGACTCGTCGATCAGCAGCTCTTTGGTCGGAGACAGGTCCAGACCACGGGCGCAGATTTCTTCGAACTCTTCACGGTTGTAGGCGATGCCGCCACCGGTGCCTCCCATGGTAAAGGACGGACGAATGATGCACGGGAAACCGAGGGTTTCCAGGACCGCATAGGCCTCTTCCATACTGTGGGCGATGCCGGAACGCGGGCACGCCAGGCCGATGGATTTCATGGCCTTGTCGAAACGCGAACGGTCTTCAGCCTTGTCGATGGTGTCGGCATTGGCGCCGATCATCTCTACGCCGAATTTTTCCAGGACGCCTTCGCGCTCCAGGTCCAGGGCACAGTTCAGAGCGGTCTGGCCACCCATGGTTGGCAACAGGGCGTCCGGACGCTCCTTCTCGATGATCTTGGCAACGGTTTGCCATTTGATCGGCTCGATGTAGGTGGCGTCAGCCATGTCCGGGTCGGTCATGATCGTGGCCGGGTTGGAGTTCACCAGGATGACGCGGTAGCCCTCTTCGCGCAGGGCCTTGCAAGCCTGGGCGCCGGAGTAGTCGAATTCGCAAGCCTGGCCGATTACGATCGGGCCAGCGCCGAGAATCAGGATGCTTTTTATGTCTGTACGTTTTGGCATGGGTTTGTCACTCAAATCCGCAGGTCAATCGGCAAGCCGTCTTGAACAATCTTTGAAGAACCTTCGGGGGCCACCGGGTTTCGGGGCCGCCCGCAGGCCGCTCAGTCAGCGTCGCTTGGCCATCTCATTAATGAAACGGTCGAACAGCGGCGCTACGTCGTTCGGGCCCGGGCTGGCTTCAGGATGGCCCTGGAAGCTGAACGCGCTTTTGTCGGTGCGTTCGATGCCTTGAAGGGAACCGTCGAACAGCGACTTGTGAATTGCCCGGACGTTGCCCGGCAAGGTCGCTTCATCCACCGCAAACCCGTGGTTCTGACTGGTGATCATCACAACGCCTGTATCCAAGTCCTGCACAGGGTGGTTGGCACCGTGATGGCCATGACCCATTTTCAGAGTCTTGGCACCGGAGGCCAACGCCAACAGCTGGTGGCCCAGGCAGATACCGAATACCGGAATCTCGGTTTCCAGCACTTCCTTGATGGCCTGGATGGCATAGTCGCAAGGCTCCGGGTCACCCGGGCCGTTGGACAGGAACACACCGTCCGGTTGCAGGGCCAGAACATCGCTGGCCGGGGTTTGCGCAGGAACAACGGTCACGCGGCAACCGCGCTCAACCAGCATGCGCAGGATGTTGTATTTAACGCCGTAGTCGTAAGCGACCACGTGATAAGGCAGGTCAGCCGCGTCGATGGTCTCGTGGCTATCGGTCTTCAAGTCCCAGACCGTAGAGCGCCACTCGTACTGCTCCTTGGTGCTGACGACTTTCGCCAGGTCCATGCCTTTCAGGCCTGGGAAGCCTTGCGCCGCGGCAATCGCCGCTTCTTCGGAAATATTGTCACCGACCATGATGCAGCCATTCTGCGAGCCTTTTTCACGCAGGATGCGTGTGAGGCGACGCGTATCGATACCGGCGATCGCCACGACGTTATTGGCTTTCAGGTAATCCGACAGCGACATCGTGTTACGCCAGTTGCTCGCAACCAGTGGCAGGTCACGAATGACCAGGCCGGCCGACCATACACGATCAGACTCGACGTCTTCCGGTGTGGTACCGGTATTGCCGATGTGCGGATAGGTCAGGGTAACGATTTGCTGGGCGTAGGAAGGATCGGTAAGGATTTCCTGATAGCCGGTCATGGCGGTGTTAAACACCACCTCTCCAACGGTTTGACCGTCGGCTCCAATGGCTTCGCCGCGAAAAATGCTGCCATCAGCAAGGGCGAGTATGGCTGGCTTAGTCAAGAAGACCTCCCGTAAATAAAGCCTGAAAGGGCGATCGCAGGTTGTAAAAAAGCGGAGTGACGTATGGACACGTCACCCCGCTTCTTCACTGAATTATTCTGCGCGCTTTTAGTGGACACACTAAAGCTGTAGCTTACAGAAAAAGGCTTTTTTGGTCCACCGCTAATGAGCCTTAAAGGCAGGAGAATGCGACAGGACGTCGCTTAGCGGGTAAAAACGGGGCCTTAGGATAATCCTGAGACCCCGTTTTAGCTACTGATTAGTGAAGATCCAGTACATCGCGCATGTCGTACAGGCCTGCTTCACGACCTTCCAACCAAAGCGCAGCACGCACCGCCCCCTTGGCGAATGTCATGCGACTGGAAGCCTTGTGTGTGATTTCCAGGCGCTCGCCCTCGGTAGCGAACAGCACGGTGTGGTCACCCACAACATCACCACCGCGAACGGTCGCAAAGCCAATGGTGTCACGCGCTCGCGCACCGGTATGGCCTTCACGACCGTAAACGGCCACTTTAGACAGGTCACGCCCCAGCGCATCAGCAATAGCTTCGCCCATGCGTAGCGCTGTGCCCGACGGCGCATCGATCTTGTGACGGTGATGCGTTTCGATAATCTCGATATCCGCCTCATCACCCAACACGCGCGCCGCCATATCCAGCAACTTGAGCGACAGGTTCACGCCAACACTGAAGTTGGCAGCGAAGACGACAGGAATATCCTTGCCCGCCTCCACCAACAACTGCTTCTGCTCGGCAGTCAAACCCGTGGTACCGATCACCATCGCCTTGCCCGCCTTACGGCAGAATGCGAGATTTTTCAGCATCACTTCCGGCAGCGTGAAATCGATCAGCACGTCGAATTCGTCAGCCACCTGTTCCAGGTTGCCGGACAACGACACACCGATACGCCCCAGCGAAGCCAACTCACCCGCATCCGCACCAATCAACGTGCTGCCAGGGCGAACAATCGCCGCCGTCAGCCCAGAGGCCGGCGAACGCTGCTGCACTGCTTCGACCAGCGTCTTGCCCATGCGCCCGGCAGCGCCCATTACGGCTATACGTCGCATACTCACTTCCTTACAGGTCGCCGAAGAAGCGCTTCACGCCTTCGAAGAAGCCAGTGGTTTTCGGCGAATGGGTGTCATCGCCCTCCAACGAACTGCGGAACTCTTCAAGCAGTTCACGCTGACGGCGCCCCAGATTGACGGGAGTTTCCACCGCCACACGACACATCAGGTCGCCAGCACCGCCACCGCGCACCGGCGCTACGCCCTTGCCACGGATGCGGAACTGTTTACCGGTCTGCGTCCCCTCAGGAATCTTGAGCTTGACTCGACCATCAAGGGTCGGAATCTCCAACTCGCCACCCAAGGCCGCATCGACAAAGCTGATCGGCACTTCGCAGAACAGGTGCTTACCATCGCGCTGGAAGATCGAGTGCTCGCGCACATTGATCACCACGTACAAGTCACCCGTTGGTCCACCCTGCGCCCCGGCCTCGCCCTCGCCAGAAAGGCGAATACGATCACCAGTATCAACACCAGCCGGCACCTTCACCGAGAGGGTCTTGTACTCTTCGACGCGGCCCTCACCGTGGCACGAATCACACGGATCGGAAATGATCTTGCCTTGGCCATGGCAGCGCGGGCAGGTCTGCTGCACCGAGAAGAAGCCCTGCTGCATACGAACCTGGCCGATACCGCCGCAGGTTGGGCAGGTAATCGGCGAAGAGCCTTTCTTAGCCCCCGAACCATCGCACGGCTTGCAGTTAACCAACGTCGGTACGCGAATATTGACGCTGGTACCGCGCACGGCCTCTTCCAGGTTCAGTTCCAGGGTGTAACGCAAGTCGCTACCACGCTGGGCGCCACCACGCTGACCACCCCGGCCACCGCCAAAGAAGTCACTGAATACGTCACCGAAAATATCGGAGAAGTTCTGACCACCAAAACCAGCACCGCCACCCCCCATACTTGGGTCGACACCCGCATGACCATACTGGTCGTAGGCTGCACGCTTGTTGGGATCAGACAGACATTCGTAGGCCTCGTTGGCCTCTTTGAACATTTCTTCGGATTCTTTGCTATCCGGATTACGGTCCGGGTGGTGCTTCATCGCCAAGCGACGGTAAGCCTTTTTCAGGTCCGCCTCGCTGGAGCCGCGCTCCACACCCAATACTTCGTAATAGTCACGCTTTGCCATAAGTCTTTGCACTCTTAAGGACGTTCAGCCAGACCCTCCTGAGCCCGACTAAACTCGTTGAGCCCCAATACAGGCCCGGACCCAACTCACGTCAATTCAACGATCCTGGTCATTACTACTTTTTAGCCAGGGACCCGGCCAAAAACGCGGTATTTATTGATCGGAAAGCAGGAGCATTCCCGATCACACCGCCAGCATCCGAGCGTTGTCGCATGCTGTAAAAATTCACATACCCCAGACACGCCAACGCGGGAGCAAGCTCCCGCGCGGCGACATCCTACCAGTCACCGCTTGATAGCGGTCAACCGGGCGACCAACTTACTTGGTCTCTTTAACTTCTTCGAACTCAGCATCGACAACGTCGTCGTGCTTGGCTTCAGGCTCTGCCTGTTGCGCAGCAGCGTCAGCGGGCTGACCTTGTTCGGCGTACATCTTCTGAGCAACTGGCGCGGAGACTTTCGACAGTTCCTCAACCTTGGCATCGATAGCCGCCTTGTCGTCACCTTTTACAGCGGCTTCCAGCGCAACTACAGCGGCTTCAATTGCGGCCTTCTCTTCAGCGGTCACTTTCTCGCCAGCATCAGCGATCATTTTGCGCGTCGAGTGAACCAGTGCGTCACCCTGGTTACGAGCACCAGCCAGTTCTGCGAACTTGGCATCCGCATCAGCATTGGCTTCAGCATCACGAATCATCTGTTGAATTTCTTCATCAGACAGACCGGAGTTGGCCTTGATGGTGATCTTCTGCTCTTTGCCGGTAGCCTTGTCTTTCGCGCCGACGTGCAGGATGCCGTTGGCGTCGATGTCGAAGGTCACTTCAATTTGTGGCACGCCACGTGGTGCTGGTGGAATCTCAGCCAGATCGAACTTGCCCAAGGACTTGTTCTGAGCAGCCTGTTTACGCTCACCCTGCAGCACGTGAATGGTCACAGCACCCTGGTTGTCATCGGCAGTCGAGAACACTTGGGATTTCTTGGTAGGAATCGTAGTGTTTTTCTCGATCAGCGCAGTCATCACGCCACCCATGGTTTCGATACCGAGGGTCAGCGGACTTACGTCCAGCAGCAACACGTCTTTCACGTCACCGGCCAATACCGCGCCCTGGATGGCAGCACCCATGGCAACCGCTTCGTCCGGGTTTACGTCTTTACGTGCTTCTTTGCCGAAGAACTCGGTAACCAACTTCTGAACCAGTGGCATACGGGTCTGACCGCCCACCAGGATTACGTCGTTGATAGCACCAACGTCGATACCGGAGTCCTTCAGCGCGATGCGGCAAGGCTCGATAGTGCGCTGAACCAGGTCTTCAACCAGCGCTTCCAACTTGGCGCGAGAGATCTTCACGTTCAAGTGCTTAGGACCGGTAGCGTCTGCCGTGATGTACGGAAGGTTAACGTCGGTCGACTGAGCGGAAGACAGCTCAATTTTGGCTTTTTCAGCGGCTTCTTTAAGGCGCTGCATCGCCAGCGGGTCACCTTTGAGGTTCATGCCGCTTTCTTTCTTGAATTCGTCAACGAGGTAGTCGATCAGACGAATGTCAAAGTCCTCACCACCCAGGAAAGTGTCGCCGTTAGTAGCCAACACTTCGAACTGGTGTTCGCCGTCCACTTCAGCAATTTCGATCACGGAGACGTCAAAGGTACCGCCACCCAGGTCATAAACGATCACAGTGTGGTCGCCTTTGGCCTTGTCCATACCGTAAGCCAGAGCAGCTGCGGTTGGTTCGTTGATGATACGTTTTACGTCCAGACCCGCGATGCGGCCGGCGTCTTTGGTCGCCTGGCGCTGGCTGTCGTTGAAGTAGGCCGGAACGGTGATCACCGCTTCAGTCACTGTCTCACCCAGGTAGTCTTCGGCAGTCTTCTTCATCTTTTTCAAGATTTCAGCCGAGATCTGTGGCGGCGACATTTTCTGGCCGTTTACTTCAACCCAGGCGTCACCGTTGTCAGCCTTGGCGATTTTGTACGGAACCATCTTGATGTCTTTCTGTACGACTTCTTCGTCGAATTTACGACCAATCAGACGTTTTACCGCGTACAGCGTGTTATGCGGGTTAGTCACTGCCTGGCGCTTGGCCGACTGACCAACCAGGATTTCACCGTCGTTGGCGTAAGCAATGATCGACGGCGTGGTACGCGCGCCTTCGGCGTTTTCGATTACTTTTGCTACGCCGTTTTCCAGCACGGAGACGCAGGAGTTGGTGGTCCCCAGGTCAATACCGATAATTTTGCCCATGATTTACTCTCCCGAAACTTGAATTTGGTTGCCGCAGCAGTGGTGGCTAACTGCGGTAGCACTTAAACGCTTGACTTATAGATGGGGGCCTTGCGGCGGATTTCAAGCCTGCTCATCAATAGAAGGTGCAACCGGTGCAGGAGCCTTGCTCACCACTACCATTGCCGGACGCAGCAGACGGCCGTTGAGCTGATAACCCTTCTGGAACACTTTCAACACACTATTAGGTTCCAGATCATGGCTTTCCTGCATGGCCATAGCCTGGTGATGCTCAGCATTGAACGGTTCGCCGCCTTGCGGATCGATGGCTTCAAGCTGATAACGCTTCAGAGTGTCCTGAAACATTTTCAAGGTCAGCTCAATACCTTCGCGCATCGGGCGGATGTTTTCGTCATCCGGATTAGACAATTCAAGACCACGCTCCAGGCTGTCGATGATCGGCAGCAAGTCATTGGCGAATTTTTCCAGCGCGAACTTGTGAGCCTTTTCTACATCCTGCTCGGCACGGCGGCGGACGTTCTGCAGATCGGCGGCAACACGCAACGACTGATCCTGCGCAGCGGCCAACTGCTCTTCGAGCACTTGCACACGAGTTGCCAGTTCATCACCGGCAGCCGAATTGGCATCTGGAGTTTGCGTATCCTGCGTCTGTTCGTCAGCCATAGATTTCTCCTTTCAAAATCATGCGCGAACTCAACTCGCGCTTCTGCTCCGGTATATGGGGCCACAATTTCAAGGTTCAAGGGCGCAGGCGTTACCAAAAGTCTTTCGCTTGCCATAGATCAATTCCCGCGCCAACATTCTTCTTTGCGCTAAAAAACCTGCCGGACCGAGCAAATCGAGCTAAGCATCAGGATTGTCAGCCCCAAACAAAACACTGTATAAATAACCAGACCTAAAGCCTGGGAGCGGCCTTCATGCTCGTGCACCTGTCCGTACATAACTACGCCATCGTTGAACATCTGGATCTCGAACTGGATCGCGGGATGAGCGTAATCACAGGCGAAACCGGCGCCGGCAAGTCGATCATGCTCGACGCATTGGGCCTGACCCTGGGCGACCGAGCCGATAGTGGCGTAGTGCGCCCAGGGGCTGACAAGGCCGACATCCTGGCCACCTTCGACCTCGCCGATATCCCCGAAGCCGAAGGCTGGCTAGCCGAGCGCGACCTCAATAATGACGGCCCATGTATCCTGCGCCGCGTCATCACTGCCGAAGGACGCTCGCGCGGCTATATCAATGGAACGCCCTGCCCCCTCGGCGACCTGAAAGCCCTGGGTGAACTGCTGATAGACATTCATAGCCAGCATGAGCACCAGTCCCTGCTCAAAACCGATACCCACCGCCGCCTGCTCGACGAATACGCCGGCGCAACCGACCTTGCCCGGCAAGTACAACTGGCTGCCCAGCGCTGGCGCCAGACTCGCCAGGAGCTGGAGCGACTGTCCAACTCCGGCGACGAGCAGCGCGCTCGCCACCAACTGCTCAGCTATCAACTTGAAGAACTGGAAAGCCTGGGTCTTGGAGAAACTGAGCTGGAACAACTGGAGCAGGAACACAAGAACCTCACCAACGCCGAAACCCTGCTGGGTATCTGCCGCCAAGTGGTTGAGCAGTGCAGCGAGAGCGACTCCGGCAACGTGCTCAATGCGCTCACGGCGAGCCTAAACAGATTGTCCAGCGTTAACAGCGCTTCGGGCTCATTGAGTGAAGCCACAACCCTACTGACCAGTGCGCAAATCCAAGTAGAAGAAGCAGTAGGCGAGCTCAACCGCTTCCTGGATCATTTCGACGCCGACCCGGCGCGCCTGCAGGAAATAGAAGAGCGTCTTGACACCATCTACACCCTGGCGCGCAAACATCGAATCCAACCCACTGAAGTAGCAACCATGCAGCAAAAGCTGCTGGATGAAATCGAGACGCTGAACGCGAATGACGAATCCATCGAGCGACTAGGCGAAGAGCTCGGCTCTTTTGCCCGCCATTACCAGGAAAAGGCCCGCGAACTGAGCGAGCTGCGCCAACAGGCCGCCAGCAGTCTGGCAGATGCCGTTGAGCAGGAAATCCAGCGCCTGGGGATGCCGGGCGGGCGCTTCACCATTGAATTGCGCGCCAACACCACTACTGAGTTGCAGCCACACGGCCTGGAGCAGGTTGAGCTATTGGTCAGCGCCAACCCAGGGCAGCCGCTCAAGGCGCTTGCAAAAGTGGCGTCCGGTGGCGAGCTGTCGCGTATCAGCCTGGCGATCCAGGTGATTACTGCGCAAACATCCCGGGTACCTACGCTCGTGTTCGATGAGGTTGACGTAGGCATCGGCGGCCCTACCGCGGAGATTGTTGGCCAGTTGCTGCGTCGCCTGGGAGATCGAGGGCAGGTACTGACGGTCACTCACTTGCCACAAGTAGCAGCCCAGGGGCATCAACACTTATTTGTGCACAAGGTAAGAGGAAGCGATGCGACACACACGGCAGTATCTAAGCTGAGCAAGTCGGAACGCGTTGAAGAAGTGGCCCGAATGCTCGGGGGTATCGACCTGACTAAAGAGTCTTTAGCACACGCTAAGAAGATGGTCGTAACCACCAAGGCCTGACCCAAACTTTTCCTTATATAGAAAGCACGAAGGCGACCCTAGGGTCGCCTTCAATCGTTTTGCAGAGCGAATCTGCATCGATTTTTACTTTTTCTTACGGATGTACAACACGAGATTGTGGTCAACCAAATCGAATCCATGCTCCTCAGCAATCTTATGCTGCAGCGCTTCGATCTCTGGGCTAGTGAACTCGATAACCTCATTGGTATCCAGGTCAACCATATGGTCATGATGACCACCGTCGGCCAATTCGAACACTGCATGACCGCCGTCGAAATTATGACGAACCACCAGCCCTGCGGCTTCAAACTGGGTCAGTACACGGTAAACCGTGGCCAGGCCGACGTCCTCGTTAGACTCCATCAGCGCCTTGTAAACATCCTCGGCACTCATGTGGCGCTGCTCAGCAGAATCGAGCATTTGTAGAATCTTGACTCGTGGCAGAGTCACTTTAAGACCGGCTTTGCGTAGTTCGCTATTTTCAACCATGGTTAGCTTTCTCGCGGATGCTGCTTCGCAGCTTCTCTTAATACGGGTATGATCGGCGTTTACGTTGTCCCAGCCAAGATAGTGGAAGTCGCCCACCGATGCAAAACACCAAGCTCTTGCTAACCAGTTTCACCTTTGTGGGACTGCTCGCACTCGCCGGTTGTTCATTCCCCGGGGTTTACAAAATCGACATCCAGCAGGGCAATGTCGTCACGCAGGACATGATAGACCAGTTACGCCCGGGAATGACCCGACGGCAAGTACGGTTTATTATGGGCAACCCCCTGCTGACCGACACTTTCCACGCCGATCGCTGGGATTATCTCTACAGCCTGCAGCCTGGTGGCGGTGAACGCCAACAGGAACGTGTCAGCGTCATTTTCAATGGCAATGACCAGCTTGTCAGCCTGTCGGGTGACTTCATGCCTGGCGTAAGCCGAGATGAAGCCCTGCTAGGTAAAGACAACGGCACCAACGTGACTGCACCTGCGCAGGAAAGCGAGAAGCCGAAATCCGAAGTACCAGCGAAGCCAGGCTCGTTGCTCGACAAGATCCAGAAGGACGTCGACGGAGTGGAAACCGTTCCGGTACCGACGCCTCAGCCACTGGACACCAGCCCGCAGTAACATTGCGGCACCTACAAAAAAGCCCGGCATGCCGGGCTTTTTGTTGCCTGATGATTAGCAATCTTATGAGTTCTGCTGCTTGATCAACGCCGCCTTGGCGGCACGCAGCCTTCGCACCTCTTTAGGGTCGACGAGCAAAGGGCGATAGATCTCAATGCGATCACCCGATTGCACAACGCGCGCTTCAGCGTCCGCGACAACCTTACCGAATATCCCCAAAGGACAATCAGCCAGATCCAACTCGGGAAACCGCACTGCAATTCCTGACGCCTGTACCGCCCCTCGCAGACTGGTACCCGAAGCCACCGTTACCGCCAGCAAGACCTGCTGATCTAGGGCAGCGTATACCAACTCAATCTCAACCATGCAGTTGCTTGGCCCGCTGACAGAACGCATCTACCAGCGTATTGGCCGCCTGATTGAACAATGGCCCCAATGTCGCCCGCACAAGCGGGCCAGCGTAATCAAACGACAGGTCCAAGCTGATCTTGCAGGCCTTGTCGGTCAGCGCCTTGAATACCCAGATACCGTGTAACTGGGTAAAAGGGCCTTCCTGCAGATTCATTTCAATGGACTTGCCCGGCACCAACACATTGCGCGTGACAAAGTGCTGGCCCAGCCCACCTTTCGCCACACCGACACTGGCGACCATGTGCTCATCAGTGCTTTCAAGCACCTCAGCCGTTGAACACCAAGGCAGGAATTCCGGGTAACGCGCCACGTCGTTGACCAGGTCATAGAGCGCCTGCGCCGGATAGGGCAGCAGGGCCGAACGTTGAATATGCGTCGTCATGTGCGCGTTATTTCCACAGCTGAGCGGCAAACATCGCGAAAGAACAGCTCGTTCCGCGAGAGAAAAAAAGCAAAGAACTGCCAGCATTGTCCGGGATTCGACCAACACGCTCAAGCACGTAGGTTGACCGTAGCCGACACGCTCGCAACTCCCTATAATGCCGCCCCTATGGCTAAACAAAAGAAACACCCCACAGGGACCATCGCGCAAAATAAAAAGGCGCGACACGATTACTTCATCGAACATCGGTTCGAGGCTGGTCTGGTCCTGGCCGGCTGGGAAGTAAAAAGTCTGCGTGCCAGCAAGCTGCAACTGGTCGACAGCTACGTATTGCTCAAGGATGGCGAGGCATGGCTGCTGGGCAGTCATATCACCCCGTTGACCACTGCGAGCACCCACGTAATTGCCGACCCGGTGCGCACGCGCAAACTATTGCTCAACGCACGCGAACTGGAAAAGCTCGCCGCTGCCGTGCAGCAGAAAGGCTACGCCTGCATCTGCCTGTCCTGGTACTGGAGCAAGCATCTGGTCAAGTGCGAGATCGCACTGGGCAAGGGCAAGAAGGAATACGACAAGCGTGATACCGAGCGCGAACGCGATTCCAACCGGGAACTGCATCGCGCTGTGCGCAACAAGGGCAAGGAAGAGTAACCCTTGTGACGATGTAGCCTCGGAATAAATCCCCCGGCTACATCCCTTTACGACGCTCCGCTCGCGCCACGCGCTGAACCTCCTGACGCACTTCCGCCAACACTTCCTGCACGTATTCCAAATGACGCGTTGAGACTTCTCGCGCCTGCTCTGCCCGCCCCTCAATAATTGCCAGGTACAACTCCCGATGCTGACTGATCAGCATGTCGCGAGTTTCCGTACGCTGCTGATACATGCCGCCAATATTGGTCACCACGTTACGCTTGAGCAGGTCGAACAGGCCGCGAATGGTGTGCAGCAACACGGCGTTATGACTGGCCTCCGCAATGGCCAGATGAAATCTTGCATCCGCAGCACCCTCCTCGACCCGACTCACTTCATCAACGCGGCCATAGCAATCCTGCAGCGCCTCGAATGCAGCGGTCAGCCGCTCGCGATCGACCTCGGTGGCACGCAACGCAGCGTAATAAGCACAGGACGCTTCGAGGGTCTGGCGGAACTCCAGCAGGTCACGCTGCGCCTCGGGGTTGTTTTCCAACAGGTGTAGCAACGGATCACTGAACGTCGAGCCCAGTGACTCGGCAACATAATTGCCTCCGCCCTGCCGACTCACCAACAACCCCTTGGCCGCCAGTTTCTGAATGGCCTCCCGCAGCGACGGACGCGACACGCCAAACCGCTCAGCCAAAGCGCGCTCAGCCGGCAAGCGCTCACCCGACTTCAGCGTGCCCTCAAGGATCATCCCCTCAAGCTGCTCGACAATATCGTCAGACAAACGGCGCTGACGCACCTGATCAAACCCCATAACTCACCCTCCACCATCCCGACCACTCGCCGGGCCCTCTATTCTGGCCTATCGCCGCCCTTCCAGCACCTATCAGAACAGCTTCGATTCAACCGATCAGATGGTCTTACCCAATGACCTACGACCAAAGTTTCGCGAGCGGCAAATTGACACATCCCCTGAAGGCTTTTAACCTACCCTCCAGCGATTGTAAATTGGTAATACCAATTATCCAGATCGACTAAAAAGTGCCTGACCAACAACAATTAGGGGCCACCCCATATGCAAACCTGGCAACAGCTTTACAGCCCGCTCGGCAGCCTCGGCCTGTCCGCATTGGCCGCCGTTATTCCGATCGTATTTTTCTTCCTGGCCCTGGCCGTGTTTCGCCTCAAAGGCCACGTGGCCGGCAGCATCACGTTGGCGCTGTCGATACTGGTGGCAATCTTTGCCTTTCAGATGCCAGTAGATATGGCGCTGGCCGCTGCTGGCTACGGCTTCGCCTACGGTCTTTGGCCTATTGCCTGGATCATTGTCGCGGCGGTGTTTCTCTACAAACTAACGGTCAAGAGTGGCCAGTTCGAGATCATCCGCAGCTCGGTGCTGTCGATCACCGATGACCAACGCTTACAGGTGCTGCTGATCGGCTTCTGCTTTGGCGCGTTCCTGGAAGGCGCTGCCGGTTTCGGTGCCCCCGTGGCAATTACCGCCGCATTGCTGGTAGGCCTGGGGTTCAACCCGCTGTACGCAGCCGGCTTGTGCCTGATTGCCAACACCGCGCCCGTTGCCTTTGGCGCCCTGGGGATTCCGATCATCGTTGCCGGGCAAGTGACCGGTATCGATGCCTTCAAGATCGGCGCCATGACCGGACGCCAGCTGCCCCTGTTGTCGCTGTTCGTGCCGTTCTGGCTGGTATTTATGATGGATGGCCTGCGCGGTGTGCGCGAAACCTGGCCGGCTGCGCTGGTCGCTGGCTTGAGCTTTGCCATCACTCAATACTTCACGTCCAACTTCATCGGCCCGGAACTGCCGGACATCACCTCGGCTTTGGCCAGCCTGATTTCCCTGACCCTGTTCCTGAAAGTCTGGCAACCCAAGCGCACCGCAGGCGCGCAGATTGCGGGCGCAACCTCCGGCGTAGCCATTACCGCCAGTGTTGGCGGCTTCGGCTTGCCACGCAGCACCGTCGCCTCGCCTTATAGCCTGGGGCAGATCTTCAAGGCTTGGTCGCCATTCCTGATCCTCACCGTGCTGGTCACTATCTGGACGCTCAAACCGTTCAAGGCGATGTTCGCCGCCGGCGGCTCTATGTACAGCTGGGTATTCAACTTCGCGATCCCACACCTGGACCAACTGGTGGTCAAGGTCGCACCCATCGTGACCAACCCGACTGCCATTCCAGCGGTATTCAAGCTGGACCCAATTTCAGCCACTGGTACCGCGATTTTCTTCTCCGCACTGATTTCGATGCTCGTACTGAAGATCAACATCAAGATTGGTCTTACCACTTTAAAAGAGACATTCTACGAACTGCGCTGGCCAATCTTGTCGATCGGCATGGTGTTGGCATTTGCCTTCGTCACCAACTACTCCGGTATGTCGTCGACCATGGCGCTGGTATTGGCTGGTACCGGTGCAGCCTTCCCGTTCTTCTCACCGTTCCTTGGCTGGCTGGGCGTTTTCCTGACGGGCTCCGACACTTCGTCCAACGCCCTGTTCAGTTCGCTGCAAGCCACTACAGCGCACCAGATCGGCGTCAACGACACCCTCTTGGTAGCAGCGAACACCAGCGGCGGCGTCACCGGCAAAATGATCTCGCCGCAATCGATCGCAGTGGCCTGCGCCGCAACCGGCCTGGTGGGCAAGGAATCCGATCTGTTCCGCTTCACCCTCAAGCACAGCCTGTTCTTCGCCACAATCGTCGGGCTGATCACGCTGGCTCAGGCCTACTGGTTTACCGGCATGCTGGTGCACTAAAGCCACAAGCAATAGGGTAATAGCCGACGCCGGGCGGTAACCTCGGCGTCGGCATTGCGCATTCGTGTCAATACGGCGCCCTGGGGGTGCTGATCCTGGAGGCCCCATGAGTCTGCCTGCCGCTTTCTTAGCTGACGTCGCACAGCTGATCCCAAAAGATCGGCGTTTCGACGATCCACTTTCCACCCTCGCATTCGGCACCGACGCCAGTTTTTACAGATTGGTCCCACAACTAGTGATCCGCGTGGAGTCGGAAGGTGAAGTGGTAGCTCTGCTGCAACTGGCCCAGCGTGAGCGCGTGCCGGTGACCTTCCGCGCGGCCGGCACCAGTTTGTCCGGTCAAGCGATCAGCGACTCCGTACTGATCGTGCTGGGAGACAATTGGAACGGCCGCGAGATTCGCGGGCACGGGACTCAGATCCGCCTGCAACCCGGCGTAATCGGTGCCCAGGCCAACGCCTGGCTGGCGCCGTTCGGGCGCAAGATCGGCCCGGATCCCGCATCGATCAATGCCTGCAAGATCGGCGGAATCGTCGCCAACAATGCCAGCGGCATGTGCTGCGGCACCGCGCAAAATACCTATCACACCTTGGCTGGCATTCGTCTGGTGCTGGCCGACGGCAGTTGCCTGGACACCGAAGATGCGGCCAGCGTCAGCGCCTTTCGTGAGCGGCACGGCGCGCTGCTTGAACGCCTGGCGACACTGGGTCGCGAGACGCGGGCAAACGCCGAACTCGCCGCGAAAATCCGCCACAAATATCGTCTGAAAAACACCACAGGACTGTCACTCAATGCCCTGGTGGATTTCGATGAACCACTGGATATTCTTAGCCATCTGCTGGTCGGCTCCGAGGGGACGCTGGGCTTTATAAGCGCAGTGACCTACGACACCGTGATCGATCATCCCAACAAAGCCTCGGCATTGATTGTGTTCCCCAATGTGGAGACGTGCTGCAACGCAGTAACCGTGTTGAAAACCCAGCCGGTCTCAGCCGTAGAGCTGCTGGATCGACGTAGCATGCGTTCGGTCCAGAACAAACCCGGCATGCCCGCCTTCGTACAACACCTGTCGGAAAATGCCTGCGCGCTGCTCATCGAATCCCGCGCGGCATCACCTTCTTTGCTGCATGAGCAAATGGCGCTGATCATGGCGTCCCTGGCCGTTTTCCCCGTCGAGAAACAGGTCGATTTCACCGAAGACCCTGTAGAAAACGCCCGACTCTGGGCGATTCGCAAGGACACCTTTCCTGCCGTCGGCGCTGTGCGCAAAACCGGCACCACGGTGATCATCGAAGACGTAACCTTTCCCGTCGAGCAACTCGCCATCGGCGTAAACCGTCTGATCGAACTGTTCGACAAACATCACTACGACGAAGCCATCCTTTTCGGACACGCCCTGGAAGGCAATCTGCACTTTGTGTTCACCCAAGGCTTCAACAGCGCCGAAGAAGTCACACGCTACCAAGCGTTCATGGATGACGTAGCGCAACTGGTGGCCGTCGAGTTCGGCGGCTCACTGAAAGCCGAGCACGGTACCGGACGCAATATGGCGCCATTCGTCGAGTTGGAATGGGGCAGCGATGCCTACCAACTGATGTGGCAGCTCAAGCGCCTCCTCGACCCCAACGGCATTCTCAACCCCGACGTAGTGCTCAGCAACGACCCGCAGATTCACCTCAAGCACCTCAAACCACTGCCTGCAGCCGACGAGCTTGTGGATAAGTGCATCGAGTGCGGCTTCTGCGAGCCTGTGTGCCCCTCAAAAGGCCTGACGTTGAGCCCACGCCAGCGCATCGTGATCTGGCGCGACATTCAGGCGAAGAAACGCGCCGGCGTCGACACCACCGAACTGGAAGCCGCCTACCACTACCAAGGCATCGACACCTGCGCAGCCACCGGGCTATGCGCCCAGCGCTGCCCTGTGGGAATCAATACCGGCGACTTGGTGAAAAAGCTGCGCAGTCGTGACGCCGACCGTACGAAAACAGCCGAATGGCTCGCCACCCATTTCGCCACCGCACTGCAAGGTGCGCGCTTTACCCTGCATGTCGCCAATGGTGCTCGCATGCTGCTCGGCGCTCCTCGCCTGGCGAAGCTGTCTGCCACCGTGACCAAGCTGTCCAAGGGACAAATTCCGCAGTGGAGCAGCGCTATGCCACAGCCGGAAAAGGCTATTCGTTTCAGCCCGGCTGTGACGGATGAGCGGCCTCGAGTGGTCTACCTGGCGGCGTGCGTCTCACGCGCCATGGGCCCGGCGTCCGGCGATAAAGAGCAGATGTCGCTGTACGACAAAACCCGGGGCCTGCTGGAAAAGGCTGGCTACCAGGTCGTCTTTCCCGACAACCAAGACAGCCTGTGCTGCGGCCAGCCGTTCGCGTCCAAAGGCTATGCCGAACAGGCAGAGCACAAGCGCCAGGAGTTGATCGGCGCCCTGCTCCACGCCAGCCGCGGCGGCCTCGATCCGATCTATTGCGACACCAGCCCGTGCACACTTCGTTTGGTGCAAGACCTGGGCGAAACCCGCCTGGACCTCTACGACCCAGTACGCTTTATCCGCACGCACCTGATGGACCGCCTTGATTTCATGCCGCAGGAAGCACCGATCGCCGTACACGTCACCTGCAGTACCCAACACCTGGGAGAAAGCCAGGCGCTGATCGACCTAGCCCGTCGCTGCGCCAAAACCGTCGTGATTCCAGAAGGCATCCACTGCTGCGGGTTTGCCGGCGACAAAGGCTTCACCACGCCAGAACTCAATGCCCACTCACTGCGCACCCTCAAGGATGCCGTGCAATATTGCAGCGAAGGCATCTCCACCAGCCGCACCTGCGAAATCGGCTTGAGCCAGCATGGCGGCATTGATTATCACGGGCTGGTGTACCTCGTGGACCGCGTCACCCAGGCCCGCGCCCAATAATCCTGCAAAAAAAACAGAACCCCTGCACGCCAGCGTAGTCACTTGAATAGGCCTCGACGAACGAGGCCAATCAGTGATGTCGCTGGCAGCGCTTGAAGGCCAGCAGCGTCGAGCCCTTTGCGCAAGGAGATACCCTATGAAGCGTTCCGCTCTTGCTGGCTTGTTCGTTACCGCTGCGATGCTGGCGTCCCCGGTCTTCGCGGCCGACAGTGAAAAAGACCTGTGCCAGATCAATATAGACAAAATTAACAACGCCAAAGCGACACTCGCCACCGACACCACCGGCAAGAGTGGGGAAATAGATACGGTTGTCTCCCAAGCCAAGGCATTTCACGCGTCTGGCGATGATAAGCAGTGCATCGAAGTCACCAACAAAACCCTGCAAGACCTGCAAAACAGCAACAAAGGCGGCAAGTAAGCAGTAAGGCCAACCTTCGGGTTGGCCTTCGGTGACCGTATGGCGTACACTGCACAGGCTTGTCACTCACTATGAAACAACGAGTTACAAGCACGGGGCCGTTTAGGATTCGACGCCGGTCGCGAAACTTTAGGTGCATGCCGAGTTGGTAACAGAACTCGTAAATCCACTGTTGCAACTACTTATAGTTGCCAATGACGAAAACTACGGCCAGGAATTCGCTATCGCTGCGTAAGCAGCCTTAGACCTGAGCTTCTGGTACCTTCGGGTCCAGCAATCACCAGGGGATGTCTGTAAACCCAAAGTGATTGTCATATAGAACAGAATCGCCGTGCAGTACGTTGTGGACGAAGCGGCTAAAACTTACACAACTCGCCCAAAGCACCCTGCCAGTCGGGTCGCTGAGGGTTAACTTAATAGACACGGCTAAGCATGTAGTACCGACAGCGGAGTACTGGCGGACGGGGGTTCAAATCCCCCCGGCTCCACCATTTGATCAACTAAAGACGTCCAAGGACGTCTTTTTTTGTGCCTGCAGGCCAGTAAATACGGGGCTTTCAGCGCCTTTGCGGTCTTCAGCGGTTTTTTGAGTTCCAGCGCTTTTGGTATCCCGGGTGGTATCCCAGGCTACCCAGTGCTATTTTCAGGATACCAAAACGCTGCTGGAGGTATCCCAATGCCTACTAACGCAAGCCGCTTCTCCGACCGCCAGCTCAAGGCGGTAAAGGCCACTGGTAAAGACTTCGTCCTCACCGACGGCGATGGTCTGCAGCTTCGGGTACGCGCAAGCGGCTCGATGATCTGGAACTTCAACTACCGCGAGCCTTTAACCCGAAACCGCCTCAACATGGCGCTCGGCCCCTACCCCGACCTTTCACTGGCCAACGCTCGAAAGAAAGCGACAGAGGCGCGGGAAATGCTCGCGCTGGGCATAGACCCAAAAGCCCAACGCGATGAGGCTCGACAGGCAAGGTTGGCCGAGAACGAGCACACCTTCGAGAAGGTCGCTACCGCCTGGTTCGAGCTCAAGAAGGACTCGGTCACACCTGCTTACGCGGAAGACATTTGGCGCTCGCTGGTGCTGCATGTTTTACCCAGCATGAAAACCACGCCCCTCAAGGACGTGACCGCTCCGATGGTGATAAAGCTACTTCGACCGCTTGAGGCGAAAGGCAGCCTGGAGACGGTGAAGCGCGTCAGTCAGCGGCTCAACGAGATCATGACCTACGGCGTGAACTCCGGGCTGATCTTTGCCAACCCGCTGACCGGTATCCGCTCGGTTTTCAAAAAACCGAGAAAGGAAAACATGGCCGCGCTTCCACCCGAGGAGCTTCCCGAGCTGATGATGGAAATCGCCAATGCGAGCATCAAGCGCATCACGCGCTGCTTGCTCGAATGGCAATTGCACACCATGACCCGCCCTGCCGAGGCGGCTACTACACGGTGGGCCGATATCGACATTGATAAAGCACTATGGGTGATCCCCGCAGAGCGCATGAAAAAACGGCGCCCGCATGCGATCCCGCTCACAGACCAGGCGCTTGCGTTGCTGACCACAGTCCGGCCACTAAGCGGCAACCGTGAATATGTGTTTCCCTCTGATCGGAATCCGCGTACCCACGCCAACAGCCAGACGGCGAACATGGCGCTAAAGAGAATGGGCTTCCAGGATCGACTCGTCAGCCACGGGCTGCGCTCGATAGCGAGCACCATCCTCAACGAACACGGTTGGGACCCGGAACTGATCGAGGTCGCACTGGCGCATGTGGATAAGGATGAGGTGCGCAGCGCGTACAACCGGGCGGATTACATCGAGCGCCGACGACCAATGATGGCCTGGTGGAGTGAGTACATTCAAAAGGCGGCGACCGGCAGTCTCTCGGCCAGCGCAATCAATGCGGCGCGGGATCGCGTGGTGCCTATCCGGTAGTGCTGCGGCAGTAGTGCTAGAGGGCACGCCGTCAGATTCACTGGCGGCAGTGGCCTACTCGTCTTGCTCTACGCCTCTCCGGCTCAGCCCTTGGATATGGGGAGGCTTCGCATCCCCATATCCAAGGGCTAACACTATAAAAGCGACAAGCGGCTACACCGCTACTAAGTACCACCGATTTCCACTCGACGCCAAGGCCGGCAACTGGCGCAATTCCCAACGCCTAACGGTCATTGACCTGAACCCCAAACGACCCTTAAAACGAAGCTTCCAAGCGCTGCCGTTGGCAGCACTCAGATGGCCAGAGCCTTCAAGGCCATGCCGCTAACGCGGTGGCTCGACCCAAGTACGATTCGCGTCCGGTAGCTCGTACGGTCACTACCCATGTGATGGATGCCTACTTCACCTCGGTGCCCTTGCGGCAACCCCCCCTAAACTTTTGCTGGCTGCGGTAAGCTATTCGCGTGGCCATTTCAGATGCGCCAACCCTTCGCCCGTCTCTTTCGCCAGAAAAGAGACGGGCGCATATCACACTGCTGCAGGCCGCGTACGACGTAGCTTTGCCGCATCCCTCCTCGTGACAATCGGCGTGACAAATGCCGCAGCCACCTGCAACAGCGATGTAGATGATGGTGCAGCAGCCCGTATCAGGCTGCACCTGGCTGACAGCCAGGCATGCTCCGGTCATCACATCGTTGCCTTCACCTGACTCAGGATCTCGCGGCGTTGGTTTCGTCAGCCAACGCAGCCTCCACCCGCCCACCGGCAACGGTGCTCAGGGGGCCGGATCATGAGATGCCCAAGCTCTCGGTCGTAAGGAGCCGTCAGTCCCGCGTTAGTGGACATCCCCACAGGCCGCAGGGGCCTTGATCCCTGTTAACACTCAACATTCCTGGCGGGATGACGTGGGGGCAACGATTCGAGAAACGGCGACGGAGGGTGCAGGTATGAGACGAGGGGGCAGGCACTACAGCTGGAATTTCGGAAACGGCAGGAAACTGGAATATGCGTATAAATGCGCGTTACAACGCAAGTATGGTGGTGGCCACTTTGCGACCGTCAAAGCACACAGTGATCGGTGCAGAATTTTTGCGCGTTGGTGCGCGTCGGGCATTGGTCCGGGAATCAAGGATGCGCGGGAGATTCACAACCCTATCCTCTACGACTACGCAGCGCATTTAAGCAAACTGGTCGAGCAGGGTGAGATTGCCGTGAGTACGGCAGTGAACCGCCTGTCCAGCGTGAACATCGGCATGGAAGCGCTTCGGGGCGATCGGCATGTGAGAGTGCCGAGCCCGAGCGAAGCGCTGGAAATGCAGCGCGTTAGGGTTCGCCAGTCGGTGCCACAAGGACAAGATCGCGCGCAGGTGCAGCAGATTGTCGATGTGCTTTGTGATCGAGAACAGCTACGTGCGGCGGCGATGATTCGGATGGCACGTGCGACAGGGATGCGCTTGCGGGAGACCATATTAGCTGATCTGCCTCGATTGATCCGTGAGGCTGACAAGCTCGGCAAGATCAACATTCAGGACGGCACAAAGGGTGGCCGTGGTGGTGCTTCGGCGCCACGGTGGATTGGGGTGGACGAGCACGTCCGTGATGCTCTGAGGTTCGCGGCAAAGGTGTCGCCGGCGGGTAGCCGCAACATGATCGCACTAAGCGAAAGCTATGCGAACGTATTGCAACGGGTAGCCGGCGCATCGCGGGACGTCCTGCATAAAAACGCGCTGAAAGGGTTTCATGAGTTGCGCGCGGCGTATGCCTGCGAGCGCTATGAGCAGATTACTCAGCATCCTGCGCCTGTTAACGGCGGTCGTTGCTATGCCATTAACCCGCGCCTCGACTGTGAAGCTCGAATACAGATCAGCTATGAGCTAGGGCATGGTCGGATCGATGTAGCCGCTGCCTACATCGGGGGGGCGGGTATGACCCACGCGTTTGATATGGAGGCGTTTCTAAGCGGTGTGCTGACTGGGTCGCATGCGACGCGGCAACGGCATTTGCGGCAGGCGAGGATTATTCAGGCAGCAATCGCTAAGCGATGGCAAAAGGATACGCCCTGGAGTTGGAAGCGAAAGCATCTAGATTGGTTTCTACAGCATTGCCTGACACGGCGCAGTAATTCCACAAGGTATTACTATCTGCTCACCGTTCGACTAATCACTGGACGCTTGGAGATGTCATGGGTTTTCGGTCTTTGAGCGAAATACCTCCCGCCGCGACTGATCGTGATCGACAGCAACCTGTTTCTAGCCCGGGCAGAGGAATAGGGAAGGTGTCCTCTGAGCCGGAGTTGGGAGCTCAACGGCTCAGAGCTTTATCGTCGGCCGTGCCGCAAGCTGGATGGCCCGGTAATCCTGGACTCGAATCATGCTGCTAGCAACATCAAAACCAGGCCGGTCACCACACCGTTCCACAAGGTTCTGATACATCTCCTTTGACAAGACCAACGCATGGCCAGAACTGTCGCCCATTGCTAGCTTAGGCAGGTTTGACAGGATCGCATTGTACAAGGCCACCGCGGCCTCTTGGTCGGGGTTACCCAGATCCCTGTCTTCATCCAGCGGTCGCAATGCGTGATCACGCATCAACGCCATTGCCGCTTCGTTGATGTCCATCAGGGCGGCACGGGCTGGTTCAGAGAAGTCGAAATCCGCCTCGTGCGGCAGATCGGTGAATGCACACAATCCGCTGAGTGCGCTGCTGATGTCGAAAGCTCCCACTTCCCCACTCTGATCAGCATTTAGCTCGCGCAGGTACTGCAGCTGACGCCGCGCGACAGTCAACAGGCCCGCTTCCCAAGGGTTTGAATACCCCAACTGCTTGTCCATCGGCGCGCCCCATCTAGAATACTGCTTCCATACTACTACAGCCTGACGTCAGACAACCGACACGGAGATCTGCATACATATGGTGTCACCACACGATTACTACTTCTGTATTCATTCAGCGCCTAGGGCCAGCTAAAGCACCAGAACGAAGCAAGTCGGCAGAAACCTGTCCAGCTTCAGCTCGAATACCCAGGGCCGGCCATTGATCAAGGCAGGGCAACCAAATGTTGATCCAATGGAGTAGTCGGGCAAATGCTGGTGGTGGCTTACGCCATCTATCGATGCCCGTACGCCCTAACCCGTGATGCAGCGCCGCCTTGCATCACATTTTCACAGATACAACGATCTCATGATGAGTGCTCCACGCCCATCAAGCGAAGATGGGCCAGCGGGTCGACAAGGATTCAAGCACCAGGATCACATAGCCGTTACCTTTACTGCGCGACAGCCGCTACGTGCGAGTGGGCTGCGAAACCGCCGACGACACCGCCGCTGTCAGAGATGCATCTAGGGCCGTCGTCAATGAGTACATCCAGGTCAAACCATTTAGGAGGACTCGATTGGCCTCGCTGGCGCCCAGCGCAGGCATGTGGTCATCGCATTGGCGCAATCGGAAGATTTGGGGCGGTGTGCGTACGTCTCAGGACCACCGAACACGTCCCCGTCGCACGTCGGCACCCATTCCGCCAACATGGCGCAGAATGATTTGATAACTGGTTTTTTATACAGTACCGTCTCCGATACTCAGTCTTTGAAAAGCGATCCAAAGGTGATTAGATACGTCACCAATATCATTGCGCTACTACTGCGCGTGCGAAATGAGACGACCCCTTGACCACACTTACCGCAGAACAAATCGCCAACTTGGAAATCAAGCACTTCATTTTTCACGTCGTCCACCACGGCGAGCAGGCTCCCGGTCTGTTTGACGAGGTCTCGCTCGATGGATTCGAAGACTTCTTCATCGAGCGTATCAAGGAGACGCTCAGGGGGAATAAATTTGATTTCACTGCCGTGTCACAAGTGCGGGCCACGCTTAACAAGTGGGAGGCCAAAAAACTGTCGTTTGTCGATATGTCGAAAGACCTAGCCCGGCATTTTCACGGTCTGGGCGACAAGCGCAACACGCCAGGTGTGCTCATCGTGATGCTGCTGACGTCCGGCGCGCAAACCTTCTATTCATTGGTCAAGTATGACTCCAGTCGCGTCGTGGCCTTTGCGCGGAAAGGGGCGAAAGCGGTGCTGCAGGAGATCAATCAAAATTTTACGGACTCGCCCAAGGCACTGCAGAAATCCGCGCTGATCAGCCTCTCCGAGAAAAGCCATAACATCGCTATCATCGACGTGCAAAAGCGTGCCGGCATCAGTGATATCTTCAAGAAATTTCTCGGTGTCGAACGCTCCCGGGAAGAAGCAGAGCTAACTAAAACGCTGCTCAAAGCGGTCAAGCAGACCGTCAGCCTGCATACGGAAACGCTTCCCAGTGCCCTGGGGTATAAGGCAGCGGACACGGTCCGTGCCATTGCTGAAAAGCAGAATGATTTCAATGAGGCGGTGTTTTTCGACCAGTTTTTTGGCGCGGCGGGGGATGAGCAGGTCCGCGAAACCTTTAGGGCGCAGCTGGAAAAGAACGGGTTGGCGGGCGAGGTGTTTACCTATGTCCCGGAAGCCCTGCCGGTTGGCGCGCTGACCCGGTTGCGCACGCGTGAGGGGATCACTGTGCACATCGCGGCCGGCGCCGAGCAGTGGTATGAAATCAATCCAGAAGGTACCGAAATCATCATCCGCACTGAGCACCTCGACTACCTATGAGCATCGACGATGGGAGCCATCTGCGGGATTTCTTCTCCCAGCAGTGGGCTTCAGCTAAAGGTAATTTTTCCGAAACGCCAGAGCAGATTCGCTTGGACGGTGCCAATTGTTTAGCACCCGATTTTCTGACCCAGGTGCGGGCGCTCGAACATTACCTTGCAGCGCACGCACTGGGCACCCTCGAGGTTCACGGCCAGTTTCAGTCCAGCCCATTCAATCTCGCCACCGTTGAGCATGCGGACATTGAGGATGAGCCCATCCGGGTGATCGTAAAGAAAAACTCGACGCCAGAGTGGCGCTATTTTCTTTCTGCAGCTGGGTTTGAGGGGTGGCTGGGGAAGCTCGGGGGCGACAAGGATCGAGTTCCCCCACGACAATGCGTCTGGATAGCACAGCCGGTGGAAGCGTTCTCAACCTACCTGTTTGCGGTCAAGCCCTTTGGCGCCGACAAGGCATTGCCCGACGTTGCCGTGCCCCTCGAAAAGCCGTGGAAGCTGGTGCGTGATCTGACCCACAAGAAAACGCCGATTTCCTTGGCGCCGTGGCTGCTCTTGGAAGAGCCACCCTCAGGCCCGTGTGAAGTCTACGATGTGTGGCAGATACATGCGGCCAGGCAATTGGCATTTTGCTTGCCGGCAGAGGTGCGTGCGGGCGACGGAGAGCTCGAGGCCCTATTCAAGGGTGGAAGGACAATACCGTTAAAGATTGAAGACATCACCTATACGCTAGCTGACTACTCACTATTTTCCGAAGCGTGCAGCTGGGTGTATGGAACGTCGCGCGAGGCTGAAACCAAATTCCTTCTGTTGAATAACCACATCGCGGTGAACTGGGAAATCGGGCAGACCTGGCCAGAGGGCGCGCGCAAGGTGCTCAAAAACAGCCTGATCGGCGCCAAGGAGGCCTTCGCATTCCATCTGTTGGATCAGAGCAAGGAAGCGGTGAAAGGCCTGGGTGACCTGCGTAAAGGCTTGCAGGAAGAGGTGGCGAAAACGCAGACGTCGTCACGGGATCTCATCTCAGCTGTGTGGCGAGACTTCGCGATTGCGGGCGTACTGTTAGTGCTGAAAACACCAGGAGTTGTGGGGTTGGAGACCAGTGTTATTCGCCCCATCTATCTGGCCACCGCTCTACTGCTGTTGCTTAGTGTTTTGATGAGTGGCTGGTCGGCGTGCCGTTTCAATCACCTGGCAGATTTGAGCCGAAAGGATTGGCGCAACAAGCTGTATAGCTTTCTCTCAGACAGTGACTGGAAGAAGTTGGTGGAGCACCAGATTCGCGCAGGACGCAGGGTTTTCTGGCGAACGTGGTTGATTTGCTTGCTGCTTTACGTGTTGATTTCGATCTATTTGATTAATGCTGCAATCCCGGATGTGTACCCAACAATCAAGGAAATCTTGGCGCACCTTGGGTCTTTCTGGTTCAACGCGCTATCCCAATCCGCCATCTGGATTATGTGAAAATCGCGAAAGCTACGCCATATTCTTGCAGCGAATGGTGCTCCCCGCCCGCGATACTCTGCATCGGTGCAGGCTCAAGGGCTTTCTTGAACTGCGCGCAGCCTACGCTTGCGAACGTTACGAGCAACTCACGGGCCACGCTGCGTCACTCAATGATGACACGGCCATCGCTTCGAACGCGACCTTGACCATGCCGCGTAAGCGCAGCACTGGCAATGCCAGTATTGCAACCTGCAGCGCCTGTTGCGGTGTTCTGTGCGAACCCGATCGATTTCCTCACAGGCGAACTCGACCTACCACTGTCTCACCACATCCAAGCGTAATACCTAGACTTCGGCAGGTAGCTGGTCACTGCGCACCAACGGCATTAGGTTATACCCGGGCCACCCTTCGTCTGGCATTATGCTGTTATAGCGCCGCCACTCTCGAGATGGCCGGCGACGAACTCAAGGGATGGAACATGGCAGAGAACAGCAACTTCGCCTTTTTCAAAGAACACGATCCGGTTTTTTTCCAACTTGCCAATGCGGCCGAGCGAGTATTTTCCAGTGACCCCAACACGACGCTGATCAAACTGCGCCAGTTGGGCGAAGCGCTCGCCCAGGATCTGGCGGTAAGAGCGGGCATTGAGTTCGACGCCACCACTTCCCAAGCTGATCTGCTGTTCCGCCTGAGTCGTGAAATTCAGCTCGACGGTAACATCCGTAACCTATTCCATACGCTGCGCGTCGAAGGCAATAAGGCTACCCATGAATTCCGCACCCAGCATCGTGAGGCACTGGACGGGCTGAGGGTCGCCCGCGCCTTGGCGATCTGGTATCACCAGTCATTTGGCACGGGCGGAAACACCTTCAAACCTGGGCCTTTCATGGTTCCGGCCGATCCGAGTGAGCCTCTACGTGAGCTGCAGGGGCAGATCGAAAAACTTCGCGCAGAGCTGGGCGACAGTCGCCAGCAATTGGAGAACAACCACCAATTAGCCGAGCTACTGGCGCAAGAAAAGCATGAACAAGCCAGTCTTGTTGGGCAGATGAACGAAGAAGCCCGCGTCTACGAGCAGATTGCCCTTGAACGCGAGGAAGAACTATCGAAGGCCCGAGTCGATTTCGAGGCGCGGCTGAAAGTGCTGCAACAACAGCTTGAAGATCAGCCGCAAGCTGCCCAGCAGGTCACACGTAAAACTCAGCAGGCAAGCAGCCAGTTCGACCTCAATGAAGACCTCACCCGTATTCTCATCGATCAACAGTTAAACGATGCCGGCTGGGAAGCCGATTCGCTCGATCTTACCTACAGCAAGGGCGCTCGGCCCGAGAAGGGCAAGAACAAGGCCATCGCCGAATGGCCAACCAGCAAGCCAAAAGAAAACGCTGATTACGTGCTGTTCGCCGGCCTAATCCCAGTCGCCATCGTCGAAGCCAAGCGCAAGCGCGTCAACATAGCGGACCGCATTCCCCAAGCCGAGCGCTATTCACGCCAACTGATTGTTACCGACAATCTGCAACCGGCCGGGCAGAACACGGGCTGGGCTGATGGCCAGGGCGGCCACTTCAAAGTTCCGTTTGCATTTGCCTGCAATGGCCGGCCCTTCATCAAGCAGCTCGGCGAGCTGTCTGGCATCTGGTTTCGTGACTTGCGCAGCCCGGCAAACCTGCGCCGGCCGCTCCAGGACTTCCACACACCGGGTGGCCTACTCGACCTGCTCAAACGCAGCCGTGAAGACGCCGAGGCGAAGCTACATCAGGAAGGCTTCGCCTATCTCAAGCTGCGTAACTATCAGGAAAACGCCATCCGCGCCGTCGAGCAGGCCCTAGCCGCCAATCGCCGCAACTGTCTGCTGGCCATGGCGACCGGAACCGGCAAAACGCGCACTATCATTGGCTTGATGTACCGCCTGCTGAAGGCCGAGCGCTTTCGCCGTATTCTTTTCCTGGTCGATCGCAGCGCCTTGGGGGAACAGGCCATCGAAGCCTTCAATGAGGCGACGCTGGAACAGAACCACACGCTGGCGCAGATCTACGACGTCAAAGAACTAGGCGACATGGCTGCCGAAGCTGAAACACGGGTTCAGGTCGCCACTGTGCAGGCCATGGTCAAGCGCATCTTCCAGTCGGACACTCCGCCGCCCATCGATGCCTTCGACTGCATCATCGTCGACGAAGCCCACCGCGGTTACACCCTCGATCAGGAAATGACTGAAGGCGAGCTGGCAGCGCGCGACTTCAACCAGTATCTATCGCAGTATCGTCGCGTGCTCGACTATTTCGACGCCTGCCGCGTCGGGCTCACCGCTACCCCAGCCAAGCACACCAGCGAGGTCTTCGGGGCTCCGATATACACTTACAGCTACCGTGAGGCCGTGGCTGACGACTGGCTGATTGATCACGAACCTCCAATCCGCTACCAAACCCTGCTGAGCCAGAATGGCATCCACTTTGCCAAGGGCGAGAGCGTCAGCGTCATCGATACGAGCACCGGCGAGGTGGATGTCGCCGAGCTCGAGGACGAACTCGACTTCGAAATCGAGTCCTTCAATCGTCGCGTGATTACGCCCGGTTTCGACAAGGTCATCTGCGAGCAACTGGCACAAGAGCTCGACCCGTCGGGAGACGAAAAAACGATGATTTTTTGCGTTAACCAAGCCCATGCCGAGCGAGTCAAAAACCTTCTCGACGAAGCCTTCAGGGACGTTCACGGCGAGGATTACAACCAGGCAGCTGTACAGATCATCACCGGGCAAAGTGACAAGGTCAAGCAACTGATCCGCCAGTACAAGAACGAGCGCTACCCGAGCATTGCCATCACGGTCGACCTGTTGACCACCGGTATCGACGTACCACGCATTTGCCACTTGGTGTTCATGCGCCGGGTGCGTTCGCGCATTCTCTACGAACAGATGAAGGGCCGCGCGACTCGCCGCTGCGATGAAATCGGCAAGACGGTATTCAGAATCTACGATCCGGTTGATCTGTACGCTGCCCTTGAGCCAGTAGATACAATGAAGCCGCTAGTGAAAGACCCAAACATCAGCCTCGAACAACTGGTCAGCGAGCTAACCAACCCAGCCAGCCTCGATGCTCCTGGTAGCCAGCCAGACACTAGCCATGCCCACGACGTCTTGGACCAGTTCAGCCAGCGGGTCATGCGTATTCTGCGCAAGGCCAGCCATAAGGCCGAGCAAAAGCCAACCCTAAAGGCCAAGCTCGCCGAACTCGAGAACACCTGGGGCGTAGCCCCGGACAAACTGCATCAGCACCTGCACCAGCTTGGCCCACGGCAAGCTGCCCAGTTCATCCAACAGCACGCCCAACTGCTCAATCAGCTCGCCACAGTTAATGCCCTGCTGGGATCGCTGAACTACCCGGTGATCTCCACTCACACAGACGAACTGATGGTCCGTGAGCAGAACTACGGCAATTACCAAAAGCCCGCCGACTATCTGGAAAGCTTCAACGACTTCATTAAGAATCAGTTGAACCAGTCAGTGGCCCTCGGCGTAGTGGTCAACCGCCCGCAAGACTTGACCCGTGAACAATTGCGCGAAGTGCGCCTGCTGCTCGACGGGCATGGCTACAGTGAGGTGAACCTGCAAAGCGCCTGGCGCAACCAAACCAACCAGGAAATCGCTGCCAGTATCGTCGGCTTCATCCGCCGCGCCGCCCTCGGAGAGGCTTTGCTGCCATTTGAGCAGCGCGTAACCAAGGCGATGGAGACGATTTATACCCTGCAGCCTTGGACTCAAATTCAGCGTAAGTGGCTTGATCGCCTGGCCAAGCAACTGGTGCACGAGGTCGTTATTGACAAGAAGCAGATTGGTGAGGCGTTTAAGAGCGATGGCGGCAGCACGCGGCTGGACAAGATGCTCGGCGGCAATTTGGGCGTGGTACTGGACGCCCTGAATGACAACCTGTGGGCACAGACGGGATGAGGCCGATCCTGAACGCTGGGTTGGCCACCGTACTCGTTCATGAGGGATAATGCCCTCCTATTGCACGAGTTATCGACTGCAACACCTAGAGACGCTTAATGACCCTTGCCGAGCTTCATCAAATCCTTGACCGTGGTGAGGACAGCCGCCATCAGTTCAAGCGCGATTTCAGCAATATCGATGCCTTGGCGGCCGAGTTGGTAGCGTTCGCCAATACGTCCGGTGGCTACTTGCTGATTGGCGTAGACGACTCCGGCACGGTGAGCGGGTTGAGTAGCGCCGACATTTCGCGACTCAATCAACTGCTCTCCAACGCGGCCTCACAGAATGTCCGCCCGGCGATCAATCCATTGTCCAGCAACCTTCAGACCGAACACGGGCTGGTCATGGTGGTGACAGTCGAACAAGGGCTGAATAAACCCTATGTCGACAACCAGGGTCGCATCTGGGTAAAGAACGGCGCCGACAAACGTCGGGTCACGGCCCGTGAAGAACTGCAGCGTTTGTTCCAGCAGGCCGGGCTGGTGTGTGCCGATGCAGTACCGGTCGCGGGCAGCAGCGTAGCGGATATCGATGCCAAGGCGCTCGGCGAGTACTTTCAAAGACGCTTTCGGCAAAGCCCCGAACAGACAGGTTTGGAAACCACCCGCATCCTGGAAAATCTTGGCCTCGCCAGTGGCGACACACCCAATTTGGCCGGTTTGCTGCTCTTCGGCCAAGCGCCACAACGCCTGTGCCCGGCGTTCGATATCAAGGCCGTTGCGTTTCCGGGCACGGTTCTGCATGACCGCCACTATCTAGACAGCGAAGATATCGACGGCAATCTGCAGGAACAGTACCGACGCAGCCTTGCCTTCATAAAACGCAACCTACACCACGTGCAGCGCCAGCAGGGCTTCAATACCCTCGGCCAGCTGGAAGTGCCGGAGGAGGTGTTTGAAGAACTGCTGGTCAATGCCCTGATCCACCGCGACTACTTTGTCAGCGCCTCCATCCGGATCATGATCTTCGCCGATCGCATCGAACTGATCAGCCCCGGGCACCTGCCTGACGTGCTCGATACCGAGAAAATTCGATTCGGCCTGTCCAACCGTCGCAACCCGACGCTCACCTCCCATGCTGTGCACATTCTTCCCTATCGCGGTTTGGGCACCGGCATCCCGCGCGCTATCGATGCTTGGCCAATGATCCGGCTGGAGGACGACCGGCAGAGTAATCAGTTCAAGGTGGTGATTCAGCGCGCCGTTGAAAAAGGGCCTCTTTCGGGCCCAAGTGGGGACCAAGTAGGGACTAAGTCGGGACCAAGTAAGGACCAAGTAGGGACTGAGTCCGCTGTCGAAGAAGAACAAGCCGAAACTCGCCTGTCTCTGCAGCAAGAGCAGATAACGATGCTGTGCAAAATGACAGGCGATCACACTGCGCCAGAGCTAATGACCTTCGTTGGGCGCAGAAACCGCAGCAAGTTCCGCGAGCAGGTTTTGACCCCACTACTGACGATTGGCATGGTCGAGATGACCATTCCAAACAAGCCCAACAGCAGCAAGCAACGCTATCGCCTGACTGCGGCCGGCCGAGCGCTAAAGGCCGAACAACGCTCCTCAGACGACTGAGCCCAGACAACCACTTCTTCGCGCCAGCGCAATCTGGCGCTTTACACACTTCGCCACAGGTACCCCATGACCAACTCCGATATCGTCCAGAAACTCTGGAACCTCTGCGACGTCCTGCGCGACGATGGCATCAACTACAGCGACTACGTCACCGAGCTCGTGCTTCTGCTGTTCATCAAGATGGAATACGAACAGGTGCAGAACAACGAAAGCTTCGGCCACAAGCTGCCCGAAGGCGCGCGCTGGCCAGACCTGGCGGGCAAGTCCGGTGTTAACCTACTCGATCACTACCGGCAGATGCTGCTGGACCTTGGCAAAAACCCTGACCCGCTGATCGCCGCCATCTACGCCGATGCTCAGACTCGCCTCAAGGAACCGCGCCATCTCGAGCAACTGATCAAGAGCCTCGACGGTATCGACTGGTTCAGCGCCCGCCAAGACGGCCTCGGTGATCTTTATGAAGGCCTGTTGGAAAAAAACGCCAGCGAGACCAAATCCGGGGCCGGCCAGTACTTCACCCCTCGGCCGCTGATCGACAGCATTATCCGCTGTATCAAGCCGCAGCCGGGCGAGACCATCCAAGACCCGGCTGCCGGTACCGCCGGCTTTTTGATCGCTGCCGATGCCTACATCAAAAGCCAAACCGACGATTACTACGATCTCGACACCAAAGCCCAGGCGTTCCAGCGTAATCGCGCCTTTGTTGGCGTAGAACTAGTGGCCGGCACTCGCCGGCTCGCGCTAATGAATACCTTGCTGCATGGCATGGAAGGCGACGAGGAAGGCGTGGTGCATCTTGGCAACGCTCTCGGCCAAGTCGGCGCCGGCCTGCCTAAAGTGGACGTGATTCTCTCAAATCCGCCGTTCGGCACTTCCAAGGGTGGCGGTGGCCCGACCCGAGACGACCTGACCTACCGCACCAGCAATAAACAGCTAGCCTTTCTCCAGCACATTTACCGTGGCCTCAAGCCCGGTGGCCGCGCCGCCGTAGTGTTGCCGGACAACGTGCTGTTCGAGGCCGGCGTCGGCACCGATGTACGCCGCGACCTGATGGACAAGTGCAACCTGCACACCATTCTGCGTCTGCCAACCGGCATTTTCTATGCGCAGGGCGTGAAAACTAATGTGCTGTTTTTTCAGAAGGGCACCCTGGAAAACCCGCGCCAGGAGGACGGCTGCACCAAGCGCGTGTGGATTTATGACTTACGCAGCAACATGCCCAGCTTTGGCAAGCGCACTCCCTTCGGCCCTACCCATCTGAAGCCGTTTGAGGATGCCTATGGCAATGATCTCAACGGCGGAAGCCCGCGCGCGGAGAACGTCGAAGGTATTGGTGAATCCAGCCGCTTCCGCTGCTTTACCCGCGATTACATCCGCAATGAACGTGGTGATTCGCTGGATATCAGCTGGCTAAAGGACGACAGCAGCTTAGATGCCGCTGACCTGCCCGCTCCGGAAGTGCTGGCGGGTGAGGCCATGGCTGAACTGACCGAGGCGCTGCATGAATTGGAAGAGCTTATGAAGGCGCTGGGGGCGGGGGATGAAGTGGTGGCGCAGAAGCAGCTATTAGCAGATGTCATGGGTCTTTCTAGCGAGGAAGAGGCATGACTAGTAATGATATCCCCGCAAGCTGGTTGATCCTTGATTTCAACGAAATATTTAGCCAGGTCTCGACTTCCGGAAAAAAGGTAAAGTCAGCTGACGTTCTGACTGAAGGAAGGTTCCCCGTCGTAGATCAAGGACGGAGTTTCATTTCCGGCTACTTGGATGATGCCAATCTTGTAGTATCTGAAAATAAGCCACTGATAATTTTTGGCGATCACACTCGCGAAATTAAATGGATAGATTTTCCATTTATTCCGGGCGCAGATGGCGTGCAGATTCTAAAGCCGCACCCTGAAATGGATACACGCTTCTTGTATTACTTTCTTCGCAACCTTCCGATTGAAAGTAGAGGGTACGCAAGACATTTCAAAATCGTGAAAGATGCAGCGTATCTGGTTCCACCGCTCGCGGAACAAACCCGCATCGCCGCCAAGCTCGACGAACTGCTAGCACAGGTCGATACACTGAAAGCATGCATCGACGGCATCCCCTCGCTGCTCAAGCGCTTCCGGCAATCCGTTCTCGCCGCCGCCGTTTCCGGGCGGTTGACGGATGAGTGGCGTGGTGCTGTACGTGAAAACTCTGACGGCCAGGGTTTCTCGTACCCAGTCAGACGGCTCGGCGTAATTGCACGTTTCATCGACTATAGAGGGAAGACGCCAGAAAAGGTCGATTCTGGAATTCCACTGATCACCGCTAAAAATATCAAGTCAGGGTATATTTCGAGAGTTCCTCGGGAGTTTATCCGCCCAGAAGCATATGAAAGCTGGATGACGCGTGGAATCCCAAAAGTTGGTGATGTACTGATTACAACCGAGGCACCTCTCGGTAACGTGGCAGTTATCGATATAACGGAAAAATTTGCGCTAGCACAGCGAGCAATCTGTCTTCAATTTCACGAAGGCTACTCGTCTAGCTTTGCAGCTATAACTTTGCAATCGTCACTCTTACAAGAGGAATTGGCTCGCCGCTCAACCGGAACAACAGTGAAAGGGATCAAAGCTTCAGTTTTAAAGGAAATTGGTCTACCGGCACCTTCCATCGATGAACAAAACGAAATCGTCCACCGTGTCGAGCAACTGTTCGCCTATGCCGAACAGCTGGAAACCAAGGTCAGTGAGGCCAAAAAACGAATTGATCATCTGGCCCAAAGCATCCTCGCCAAAGCGTTCAAAGGTGATCTTGTGCCGCAAGACCCGAACGACGAACCTGCGGACGTGCTGCTAGAGCGCATCAAAGCCCAACGCACCGCCGCCCCCAAAGCCAAGCGTAGTCGTCAATCCGCCACGACGGACTAAGCCTTAGATTAGGGTAAAAACGAACCATGTCCGTCCCGACCTACGATCAGTTCATCGAGCCCGTCCTGCGATTTCTCGCCATTCATCCGGAGGGTGCTACTGCGGGCGAGGCTCACGAAGCATCCGCCCTGACGCTTGGCCTAAGCGAAGCGCAGCGGCAGGAGACCATCGCCAGCGGCCAGGCCACCTATAAAAACCGCTCAGGCTGGGCGCATGATCGGCTGAAGCGCGCCGGCTATTCCAGCAGCGCAAAGCGTGGCTACTGGCAGTTGACCGAAACCGGCCGCGCATTCGCTCAGGCCAACCCTGCCCCGTTGAGCGCAGAACAGGTCGAGCATCTAGCTGTGAACTTCATGAGCGTGAAGCTGAAAACAGCGCCGGACGCCGCCTCGCTTGATGAAAGCAACGACACGTCAACGCCGATTGCCCAGACCGACCTCGCCACTAGCAGCCCGCAGGAGCGCTTGAACCAAGCCATCCTCGAGTTGCGTACCAGCGTCGCGGGCGACCTGCTGGACAGCCTGCTGCAAGCGAGCCCGACGCGCTTCGAGCACATCGTACTCGATGTGCTGCACAGCCTGGGCTACGGCGCGAATCGTCAGGCGCTGCAACAAGTCGGCGGCAGTGGCGACGGCGGCATTGACGGCGTGATCTCGCTGGACGCGCTGGGGCTGGAAAAAGTCTACGTGCAGGCCAAACGCTGGCAGAGCACCGTCGGCCGCCCCGACCTGCAAGCGTTTTATGGCGCCCTGGCCGGGCAGAAAGCCAAACGCGGTGTATTCCTCACCACTTCCGGCTTCACCGCCCAGGCCGTTGACTTCGCGCGCTCGGTCGAGGGGCTGGTGCTGGTCGACGGCAGACGCCTGGTCAATCTGATGCTCGACCACGAGGTGGGCGTCAGCTCGCAAATTTACAAGGTCCCCAGGCTCGACAGCGATTACTTTGACGAATCACTCGGCTGAGCCGAAGTCGCAGCCCAAATACCTAAGCGCAACTGGGTGTCGCTCCTAAGTGCCTTAAATTCAGGGATGAACGTAGTTATCAAACGCCGTTAGCTATACTTCGGCCTAGAATTCTCATAGAGGCTGAGCTCAACGAGCATCATCCATGGGAAGCCAGATTACGCAGCATTCCAAGTGGTATTCCAAGCAATTGGACTCATCAACTATTAGTCAATAAAATCAGCTTTCTACAGGCCCATTTCAGATTACCCCGGCCCACCATTTGATCAACTAACAGACGTCCACGGACGTCTTTTTTTTGTGCCTGAAATCCACTGAGTTCAAGCATTACAGCACTTGCGACACCCGCCCAATACCCACTCCGCAAGCTGCAGCGTTCAATTTCCCACAGATCATTCGATCCATACGGGTACCGGTGAACACAGCTACGCCTTTCCCCCGTTAACCCTCCACAACAATTCCACAAACCCGTAGATCTTTTACGCCTATCAGACGGTGCCATACCCGTCCCAAAGCAACGTTCTCTCTGAACTGGCTCTTTGGCCCATACACAATGGTGCCAGCGCCCCAAATCACCTTCAATTGGCCCCGTGAATAGGATTTCGTATGAAGCGCCAACGGTGACGTGGTTCCGGCGTTGTAGTTCGACGCCTCGGAAGACATCCCCGGCGACCTGACAGATAAGAACGTCAGACAACATGCCGTCGTTTAGCCCCCCAACCAAATAGAAAGCGACCGGTTCGCTCATCATCCATACCTAACCGGACAAACGCCTTGCAGTTGGTATGAGAGTGAGGGCTGCGCGGCCTTCTTAATGGATCCCGGTCTAAATCTCACCCGTCAGTTACCTCCCGCTCCGACTTACTGCATCGCAGCCGTTTTGGACATAGGCGGACGAACCATCCGTGATGTCACTTCCGTCAACCCGAGCCAACAAGTGATGCCCCCTGACAATATTTACGCGCTGCCTATGCACTGGGGCCGAGTCACCACCGGGTGACTGTCTAAGGGAAGAAAGGGCTGGCCGGTAGACCTTTCCACGCAATGGAGGTGTTGGAAAATACGCCTTGTGGCCGCTGTGCATGGGGCATTTTCGGATTCGCCGGACTCGTTGATTATTGGTCTGGCAACCCGCGTACGGTCGCCACTTCTTTCGTTTAGGAGCGATGCATGGCGACTCCATCAATCAAGGAGGTTGCGCCATGAAAAAATCTCCCCTATCCCCTTAATCCCCATTCCCCCCTCCCCTCACTAAACACCATGACCACCAGCCAGCCCTTCGAACTCGACGGTACTCACCACCACACGCCGCCAGCCGGAAGCTGGACGTGGAACACATAAGGCGCTGTAACTTTGCTGAATCCTGGCTTCTAATCTTAATCATTCTCAACACTTAAACTAGCAAGTTAGCCAACTAACTAATTCAAACATCCACTTGAATAGCTCATCATCCGCTTGGCTATCGCTTTAACGATTAACCTAAAAAGTATTTCGCTTTCACATATATTTTACATTCCCCTACATATGATAATGTCATTACGACATCAACGCTGTTCCAACCAGAATCAAAGGGGTGTGTATGGCAGGTGTAATGGCATCCGTTAACAGCCGTACACAACTGGTCGGTCAGAACAGACTGGAATTGTTGCTATTCCGCTTTAACGACCAACAGCTGTATGGCATTAACGTCTTTAAAGTCAGAGAAGTTATTCGCTGCCCCAAGCTATCTCTACTACCAAAGTCTAATAACAACATTTGTGGCGTTGCGAATATCCGTGGTGCTTGCATCCCCATTCTAGACCTTGCAATGGCTACCGGGCTGCCCGGCATCACAGATAAAGAAAGCGCTTTTATCATACTTACGGAGTACAACAACCGAGTTCAAGGTTTCTTGGTGTATGCAGTTGAACACATCGTTAACTTGAACTGGGAAGACATTCATCCGCCTCCCAAGGGCAGCGGTGACAACAATTACCTGACGGCGGTTACCCGTACCGATGATCGTCTGGTTGAAATCATCGATGTAGAAAAGGTGCTGACGGAAATCTCGCCCTCGTCCGAGGAAATTTCCATTGGCGTGGTGGATGACGCGGTCAATCAACAGGCTCGACACCTGCGAGTGCTGACCGTGGATGACTCGATGGTTGCGCGTAAACAGGTGACCCGCTGCCTGGAGACAGTGGGTGTTGAGGTCGTCGCCTTGAACGATGGTCGCCAGGCGCTGGATTACCTTCGGGCCATGCTTGACGAGGGGCGCAACCCGGATGAGGAGTTTCTGATGATGATTTCAGATATCGAAATGCCGGAAATGGACGGTTATACGCTGACCGCCGAAATCCGCAGCGACCCACGCATGGCCAAGTTGCATATCGTGCTGCACACGTCCCTATCGGGCGGTTTCAACCAGGCCATGGTCAAGAAAGTCGGGGCCGATGACTTCCTCGCGAAGTTTCGCCCGGATGACCTGGCAGGTCGTGTAGTCGCACGTATCAAGGCCGTGAGCCCTACCTGAAAGGCAAAACGACACTGCTCAAGCCAAGGAGGCTGATGAACAACGTATAAAAAGACCATCAACAGAGGGCATACCATGTTGAAGTGCAATGAACTCGATCTTCAGGCGCCTGATGGCGAGGCAAAGCCATTCTGGCGGGGCGGTGAGCCGTCGCAGGCGCCGTGCGCCTTGGGCTGCGGCGCTCAACCGGCCGCTACGGCCCAAGCGGCTGCGCCAGCCGTCCCAGCCATCCCCACATCCATGCAAAACGAATTAGTCGCCGCACAGGAAATCTGTAGTCGCGCTAAAACCGCCGTTGTCGAGATGTTCGGCCATGCCCGCATGGGCCGGGCACTGGAGCTTGAGCACATCAGTGCATTGGTGGACGACATTTCGAGCTCTATCGCCCGCCACCCTAATGCCTTTATCAGCTTGGCACGCCTGAAAAGCATCGACGACTACACCTACATGCATTCAGTCGCCGTGTGTGCGTTGATGATTGCCCTCGGCAATCAATTGGGCCTCTCTACCGCACTGATTCGTCGCGTCGGTATGGCCGGGCTGTTGCACGACATCGGCAAAATGGCCATACCGGGCGCCATTCTCAACAAGCCTGGCCGGTTGAGCACTGACGAATTGCAGTTGGTGCGTACCCATCCACTGGAAGGGGAAAAAACCCTGCAAGCGACCTCGCAGATGTGCGAAATGGTCGTGGATGTATGCCTGCATCACCACGAAAAAGTCGACGGCACCGGCTACCCCCATCAGTTGGTAGGGGACCAGATCAGTCTGGTGGCTCGGATGGCTGCGGTGTGCGATGTCTACGACGCAATCACCTCGGACCGCTCCTACAACCAAGGCTGGGACCCCGCCGTCGCCATCCAGCAAATGTCCACATGGGAAGGGCATTTTGATGACGAGGTATTCCGCGCGTTTTTAAAGTCCGTGGGTATTTACCCGGTCGGTTCTATCGTTCAATTGAAAAGTGGCAGTATCGGTGTAGTGATAGAACAACATCCCGAGTCGTTACTGACACCAAAAATCAAAGTGTTCTTTCTGCCCGTTCTAAATATTTATGTAACGCCGAAAATAATAGACCTGAGTGATCCCGAACAACCCGACCGAATTGTCGCGCGGGTACCGCCCCAGCGTTACGGCTTTAAAAACACCGAACGTTTATGGCTCGACGAAGAGATGCCCAAAGAGCATTAAGTAACTCAAAGCGCTGTACAGCATTTCCATGCCTAAGCAGCCAATGATAAAACACCGTGCCTTGTGCAAAAGAAGTACCGAAATGTCGACATTCGATGATGTTGACGACTATTAGCATGGGCAGGAAATATCATGAAATTCAACTCATTGCAGACTCGAATTTGCTTCACCGCCGGACTCTGCCTGTTTATCTCGTGTGCGAGTCTGGTCTCTTATGGCCTTTATTCTTCAAGCGCCAATCAAGCGTATGTCGGCACTGAAGTTTCAACCCTAATTGAAAGCGCCACTATCCGCGAAGTGCAAAACCTGGCTGAGTCGCGTGCCAATGCCATCCAGGCAAAACTGCAGAACGCCTTGGATTCAGCACGCACAATGGCCAATACGCTGGGAGCGAGTAAAAGTGCGCAGAGCCCACTGACCCTCAGCCGTGAGCAGATCAATACGATGCTGCTCAGCGTGCTCAAGGACAACCCCGACTTCAACGGCACGTATTCATGCTGGGAACCGGATGCGCTGGACGGCCAGGACCAAGCCTTTCGTATCAATGAGGGCGGTAACAACCCGTTGACGGGTCGCTTCACCCCCTATTGGACACGCAGTTCAGATGGCCATATCGCCGTGCAACCGCTTGTTGAGTACGACTCCGATGCCCGCCACCCCAATGGCGTGTTGAAGGGCGGCTGGTACTCAGGCCCACGGGACACCCAGAAAGAAAGCGTGCTGGACCCACTTCCCTACGTGGTGCAAGGCAAAAATGTGTGGCTGACCACGCTATCGGTACCTATCACTGCCAATGGCAAGTTCTACGGCGTGGTCGGGGCTGACTTCGATATCTCATTTATCCAGAAACTCAGCGAGCAAATGTCCGCAGACCTGTATGGCGGCAAAGGCTCCGTGTCGATCCTGAGCAATCAAGGGCTCGTGGTGGCTGACAGTAAACGCCCGGAATTCATTGGCCAGTCACTGAAAGGCTTGTTGCCAGGCACTTGGGAAAAGGTGTTGGCGAATGTGCAAAAAGGCCAGGGAGACAGCCGGCTCAACCAGGACTCCCAGGAAATCGAAGTACAGATGCCGATCAACCTGGGGCGCACCGGCAAGCCGTGGGCGATCTTGATCCACCTGCCCAAGGCGGTGGTCATGAGCCAGGCCTTGGCCCTGGAGCAGGAACTGCAGTCACGCGGCGTCAAGAGCAGCATCTGGCAGGTCTCGGTCGGCGTAGGTGTCTCCTTGCTGGCATTGCTGGCGCTGTGGTTTGCCACAGCGAAAATCGTCGGCCCGATTCGTGAAGCTGCCGCTCTGGCCGCGAATATCAGCCTGGGTGATTTCTCTCGCCGGCTGGTGCAGAAATCTGATGACGAAGTCGGCCAATTGTCCTTTGCCTTGAACGATATGTCGGAAAGCCTGCAACGCCAGGTGCGTGTGGCCGAGCGTATTTCCGAAGGGGACCTGGATTTGGAAGTACGCCTGTCCTCGCCCAACGACACCCTCGGCAAATCGTTGGAAAAAATGGTCGGTAACCTGAACACCCTCATTTCCCAAGTGCAGGCCAGCGCCACGCAAATCACCGGCAGTTCCGCGCAGGTCACCGAGTTGAGCCAGTCGCTGTCCGACGGCGCGTCCAATTCTGCATCGTCCATCACCGAAATCAGTGCCGTTATGACCCAGATGGCAGCGCAGACTACCGACAACGCCGCCAATGCGAAGAAGGCGGACGAGCAATCCCAGGCCTCGCGCGCCGACGCCGGGGAAAGTGACAAGTTGATGAGTGAATTGATCGCGGCCATGGCGGAAATCGACAATTCGGGCAAAGACATCACCGCGATTATCACCACCATCGACAACATCGCCGCTCAAACCAACCTGCTGGCGTTGAACGCAGCTATCGAGGCCGCACGTGCCGGCGAACTGGGGCGTGGTTTTGCGGTGGTCGCCGACGAAGTCAGGAGCCTCGCCGCCCGCAGCGCCGAAGCCGCCCAGCAAACCGCCGCGCTGATTGCCGACTCCTCGACCAAAACGCAACGCGGCATGATCATCGCCGGCCGCACCGCCGACTCGTTGAGAAATATCGTCACTGGCACCAGCACGGTTTCCAGCCTGGTGTCGTTGATCTACCAAGCCTCCAGCGAACAGGCTTCCGGCCTGCAACAGGCGAGCATCGGCCTGGAGCAGATCGACGAAGTCACTCAGCAGAACCAGGCAAACTCCCAGCAATGTGCAGTGGCAGCCAAGAACCTGTCGGAACGGGCCAACTCCATGCAACAGGGCCTGAGTCGCTTCAAAGTCAAAGCCTCGTAATGCCTCACGCGAAGCCAGGGGGTCGTCAACCTCCTGGCCCAGCGAGATAACCCACGCCCATTCATGAAATATTAAGAATCACCTCCCTATACTCATCGATTGTGAGCCGTTCCCTCAAACGATCCCCCTTCTCTCGGTAGCCAGACTCCATGACGCGTCCCGCTCCTCTGCTGCTCCTGCTTGCTGGTCTGCTGTTCTTCTTGGCCCTGGGTAACCATGAACTGCAAGGCTCCACCGAGGCCCGTGTCTCGGGCATTGCCATGGCCATGCACTTGGACAATGACTGGGTCGTACCGCAACTGTTTCGTGAGCCCTTCCTGGAAAAGCCGCCCTTGAGCCTGTGGCTGGACGCCGGAGCGATTCGCCTGTTTGGCGGCACACCTGGGGCGGTACGGCTGGCTTCGGCATTTGCCGGTCTGTTCAGCGTGATGCTGCTCTATGGAATGCTGCGCAGGTTCGGACGCCCAAAGACACTGGCGTTTTGCGCAGCGCTGATCCTCGCGACCATGGCCAGTTACTGGGGCAATGTGCGCGGCGTGGGTGAAGATTCACTGCTCAGCCTGGGCGTAACCACCGCGCTGCTGGCGTTCTACCAAGCCGTGCGACCCGGACGTGAGGGTTCCAGCGCGTGGGCATGGATGCTGTTTACCGCCGGCATGGTGATCGCCACCCTGAGCAAAGGCGTGCTGGGCCTCGCGTTGCCGGGCATCGTGATCTTTGTGTACCTGACCAGCATCAGCCTGATGGACAAGCGCCTGCGTATCGGCGAGTGGCTCAAACCGGGCGTGTTCACCGTGCTGGCGTTGGTGCCGTTAATGATCTGGCTGGGCTTCCTGTTCCAGCGCGGCGGGATGCAGGCCGTGGGCGAAGTGCTGTGGACCAACAGCGTCGGGCGGTTCAGCGGGTCGTTCGTCGAGGCTGGGCATTACGAGCCGTTTTACTACTACTTCGCGAAGCTGCCGCAAGCGTTCCTGCCCTGGAATATCCTCGTGTACCTGGGCCTGTGGCACTTTCGAAAAAGCCTGGTGCGCGATCGCTACCGCCTGTTTTTCAGTGTCTGGCTGGTGGCGCAGTTCACTCTGCTGACTCTGGCGTCCAGCAAGCGCACCGTTTACCTGATGGCACTCACGCCAGCCGCCGCCGTGCTCGCAGCAGAATATGCAGGTGTGCTGTTGGAATGGCTCAAGGTGCGCAAGCCGGCGCTGTACCGCTACCACCGGGGGGTGATCATCGGCGTGTTCAGCCTGGCAATGGTCAGCTACCTGACGGCTGCGTTCTGGTTCGCACCCAAAGCAGACAAGCGCGAGTCTTTCGTACCCGTGATCAGTCAGGCCAGGGCGTTTCAAACTGAAGGTAAGAATGTGGTGATGTTCCAGCCCAATGAGCGCATCGCCGGGGCGAGCGTGTTCTATCTGCAGGCCTACTTGCCGATCTTGCAGACCGAAGCTGAATTACACAGTTTTCTCACGGCCAAGCCCGGCAACGTTGCATTGCTGGACAACACACGCCAACTGAGCGGGAAGATCACCGTGATCAAGGAGATGAAGATCGGTCGCCAGCCTTACTACTTCATCGAGCAGTAAGGCCAGCGAACGCAGGGCATCAGTGCTTGGTGAGCTTGTCCAAGTAGCCCATGGCAAAGGCCGAGACCACGAAGGTCATGTGGATGATCACGTACCACATCAGGTGCTGGGGATCGACGTTCTTGGCGTCCATGAAGATGCGCAGCAGGTGGATCGAGGAAATCGCCACGATGGACGCCGCCACTTTCATCTTCAGCGACGAAGAGTCCATGGTGCCCAGCCAGTTGAGCTTTTCCTTGTTTTCATCGATATCCAGCTGCGACACGAAGTTCTCGTAGCCGGAAATCATCACCATCACCAGCAAGCCACCCACCAGCGCCATGTCGATCAACGACAGCAGCAGCAGGATCACTTCTGCTTCCAGCATGGTGAAAATGTTGGGAATCACGTGAATGATTTCCTGGAAGAATTTCAGCGCCAGGATCAATAAACCCAGGGATAACCCCAGGTAGATCGGCGCCAGCAGCCAGCGTGAAGCGTACATAGTGTTTTCGATAAAGCGTTCCATGGGGTCTCACACAGCTTGGCTAAAAATGGCGGCGAGTATACCAGCCGCTACAAGACACCTGTAAGCGCGAGAAAACTGACCCAGGCGGCATCTGTAAGAGAATTTTTCTGCTAGTGTCGAGCCCATCTCAACTCGGCTCGATGACGTCGGACAGGAAAAACTCAGATGATGGATGTGCGATCCCCTTTGGCCAGCATTGGCCTGTGCGCGGCATTGCTGCTGGCCAGCGGCTGCTCCCCCAGCGACGAGCAGAAGCAGACGACCCTCGAAGAGAAAACCGCCAAATTCGAACAGTCCCTCGACAGCATCCAAGACCCCAAACTGCGTGACGCCGTCGCCGACCTCGGCGGTTCGCTGCTATTGCTGGAACGGGCGCGGGTCAAGCTGGCCACCAAGCCCATCGAGGCCGAGTACGGCGAAGACAACCTGGCCCTGCTCAAGCACTACCCCACGCCCCAGGCGCTGGTGGATACCTATATCAATGGCCTGTTCGTACTGCGCAAGACTTCACACTCCGACTACCTGACGGATTTGCAGCCGGTCTTCCCGTTCAGTTTCAACATGCCCGACCAATTCCCCTTCCCCCATGGCCTGGAATGGCAGTCGGTCACCCTGAGCAACAACAAAGTCATCCCCTTCCAGCCGGAATGGTCGGAGACAGACCCCGGCATTCAGTTAAGCCCCAGCAGCTCCAACCTGACCAATCCCGATGACCTGACGGTGACCTACCCCTTCATCGACGGCATCGAGACGGAAAACAAGAGCCAACCCCAGCCTGTCACCCTAAAAGGCGCGGTCGAAGTCATCGCGCCGGGCAAGGTGGTGACGTTCGACCTGTCGAAAAAGGACGTGGGTCACAAACGCACTGAGGGCAATATCACCCTCAATTTGCTGCTGCTGGAGAAGAACTACGCCGAAATCGAGCTGACCAACAGCGAGCCACTGGCCCCGCAAGTCGGCGACGAGTCGCCAAACCCTCTGCTGGTGCAGGCGCGCGACACTACCGGGCAATTCCTCACACGCTCAGGTTCGATCAACGAAAGTGCCGCGCAAGTGGCGTTCTACGAGAAACAGTTGGCCGAGATGCAAAAGCAGAAGGCCTGGTCGGAGGGGTTCGAAAAACAACTGACGGATGAACAGAAAGCTTTCGAGCATAAGCAGGGCAGTCATTACGCCAAGGTGTATTTCAACGGCCTGATCGATACCCTGCAGGTCAACGTGATGGACTTTTCCACTGCGTCCGTTACCCGCAAGGACCTCGACTTGCCGGTGTTGCGCTTCGACAAGAACAGCCTGGAAAAGACCGTACAAGCCTTGCCGATGCCGGTCACCGTGTACGACGACAGCGCTGCCAACTGGCTCAAAGACTCGGCAATGACCGAAGAACAACTGAAAAACAGCGTCAGCATCAGCCAGTCTGTCGAAGACGCCAGTGCCGCGCATATCGTGTTCGACCACCCGTTCACCTTTAATGACGACCTGGTCGGTGCAGAGCGCAACAGCAGCGAATCGCCGATTACCTTTTTTACGGCGGACGAAAAAGGTGAGCGCGGCGACCCCATCGAGCTGCCGACCGAAGCGTTCGAGCTGAATCCGGCCCGTGGCACTCTCACCTACGACCTCACCCTGTTCCCGGAAAACCCGGCGTTTGTGGTGGGCTCAATCCCGCTGTTTTTGGCGACTATCGAGAAAGGTGAGTTAGACGTGGCCAAGCTGCCCAAGGGCTTGTCGCTCAAGGACAATGCGCTGATCGTCGATCAGAAAGAATTCCCGGCCGACAGCTGGCGCTTCTATGCCAAGGACGCCAGTGGCCAGTACCTCAAGGAAATCCTTGGGGTGAGCCACCGCGCCGAGGAATACGGCACGGCGATGTTTGACGTGCATTATTTTTACGGCCGACCGACCGCACTGGAAAGCTACCAGCGCACCGACCTGAACACCGTGCAGTACGGCTTCGAGGTCAAGCTGGACAAGCCCGACAGCAAGTGACTGCCACTACAGCGCAAGCGGCTCATGGTTGCCATTGAGCTGCCGCAGATGGGCTTGCATATGCAGGCACCAGATCTGTGGGTCGCCCGCCACTTCATATCCGTGCATAGTCAAGCTATCCACAATCGATTCCAGGATGGTTTGCGCCGCAAAAGGCCCATGAAACGGGCCTTGGGACTTGATGGTGGACGGCTGTTCACCGGACATTCCGGCGGCAAATAACAAGGTCCACATCCCGTTATCCCCCGCGAGAGGGCGAATGGAGCATTCGATACGGGTGACCAGGCCAAAGCACTGGCGGGTAAGACAAAGGTTGCGCGGCATGGCGGCGACCCTCGGCAGATCGGTGTTCAGCCCGGCCTGGGGCAAGGCTGTTTCTATCCAGCGACTCCTGTGAATATCCCTAAAGCAGAGAATAGAAGAAAAACCCGACAAACCAAGGCCGTAGGGACCAACGGACATTAGCCCCTCAGAAGAAAGTCAATTTAGTGACGCAACCAGTTCCAAATGTGGAAGAGGGCTTGCTCCCGATGCAGTGTGTCAGTCGACATTTACATGACTGACCTATAGCAATCGGGAGCAAGCCCCCTCCCACATGTTTGCCCCGGCCTGGCCTCAGAACTCAGGTGGGCTTGGCTTCGGCCAGCGCCTGCTGCGCCAACTCCTTCTCCGCCTCTTTCAAGTCTTCCTCGCTGATCATCTCGGCAATCGCACGCAAACGCTCGACCACTCGCGCATTGACGGTCCCTTCCGGGAACTGCCCCTCGGCGTCCGGCTCACCCGCGTCTTCACCCACCAACAGGCTCAACGCCTCATCGGCCTGGCGCACCGCGTAGATATGGAACTGCCCGGCGCGCACAGCCTGCAAGACCTTCTCATCAAGCATCAACGTAGCAACGTTGGCCTGAGGAATGATCGCCCCTTGCTCACCGGTCAAACCGCGCGCTTCACAGAGACGGAAGAAGCCCTCGATCTTCTCGTTGACCCCACCTACCGCCTGCACTTCACCAAACTGGTTGATCGAACCGGTGATGGCAAAACATTGCTTGAGCGGGGTTTTCGACAGGGCCGAGATCAAGGTGCACGCCTCGCCCAGGGACGCACTGTCGCCATCCACATAACCGTAGGACTGCTCCAGCGCGATGCTCGCCGAAATCGCCAGTGGGAATTCCTGGGCATAACGGCTGCCCAGGTAACCCGTGAGGATCATCACGCCCTTGGAGTGAATCGGCTGACCGAGGTTAACCTCACGTTCGATGTCGACAATGCCGCTGCCGCCCGGGTACACCGTGGCGGAAATCCGCGCCGGTACGCCGAATGCCGAGTCACCGACTTCCAGCACCGTCAGCCCGTTGCACTTGCCCACGGCCGCACCGGCGGTGTCGATCAGGATCACCCCGGCGAGCATGTCGTCGAGGATCCGTGCCGACACGCGGCCGGTACGGGTGGCCTTGGCTTTGAGGGCGCGCTCGATATGGCCGGCATCGGTCATTTCATCGCCGGCCAGGTGGCGGATAAAGTCCGCCTCGCTCACCAGTTGAAACAAGTCACCAATACGCGCCGACAAACGGCCCTGATGCTCCGCCAGCCGCGCGCTGTAAGTCGCCAGCCGCGCCACCGCGTCCGAGGTCAACGGCGCCATGCCCTCTTCCGAGGTCCGGGTTTTGAGCAACTGGGCGAACTGCTCCAGGCTTTCGTCGACCATCGGGATGTCTTCGTCGAAATCCACCAGCACCCGGAACATCTCCTGGAAGTCCGGATCGGCGTCCTGCAGCGCGTAGTAAAGCTGGCGCGAACCGATAATGATCACCTTGACCTGCAACGGAATCATTTGCGGGTTGAGGGTCACGGTAGCCAGACGGCCCAGCTCGCCCAGAGGCGATTCCATCTTCAACTTGCGCGATTGCAGGGAGCGCTTGAGGGCGTCCCACACGAACGGCTCGCTGAGCATTTTTTCGGCTTCGAGGATCAGGAACCCGCCATTGGCACGGTGCAAGGCACCCGGTCGCAGTTGGCGATAGGTGGTGTAGAGCGCGCCCTGGTCGGTACTGTATTCGATACGGCCAAACAGGTTGTCGTACGTCGGGTGCGGTTCAAACACCACTGGGGCGCCGCCGTTGACCGGGTGCCCAACCACCAGGCTCGGGCAGTATTGCTCTTCGAGCAGCTTGCGGGCCTGGGCGTCGGTCTTGGCGTCGTCGACCAATTGCTCGACCACAGTTTTCAGCAGGTACACCTGCATCGCCTGCAAGTAACCGCAGACAGCTGCGTTCTCGGCGTATTTTTCCGACAGTGGCGCGAGCAAAGGTTGCAGGGCCAAGGTGATGGTTTCTTCGTTGAACTGGCGCAGTTGGTTGTTGGACTCACGCTTCCACTGCGGCAGGCTGGCCAACTCCTCGTTGAGGCGCTCTTCCAGCTCGGAAATATCTGTGTGGAAACGCTCGCGATCTACTTCCGGCAGTTGCGAAAACTCGGCTTCGTCCAGCGCCTTACCGTCGAGCATCGGCGTGAACGCGATGTTGGAACTGTCGCGGTACAGCGCCACGTCCTTTTCCAAAGCAAGGCGCTCGATCACATCGAGGGCCTTGTCGTAACGCTGGTTGAACGCGCGGTCGATGGCGCTTTTGCGCTGTTGATAAGTCGGGTGCTCAAAGACCGCCGGGAAGGTGGCCACCAGGTTGTCGACCAAGCCGTTGATATCGGCAATGAACGCCGCCGCTGCACCGCCTGGCAATTCCAGGGCGCGTGGTTCGCGGGGTTCATCGAAATTATTCACATAGACCCAGTCCGCCGGGGTCTGCAGGCGCTTGCCTTCGGCCTTCAGGTAGCGTTTGACGAACGAGAAGCGACCGGTGCCCGGCTCGCCCATGACAAACACGTTGTAACCGGGGCGTGGCATGGCCACACCGAACTGCAACGCTTCAACTGCGCGTTCCTGGCCAAGCACACCGCGAAAGGGCTCCAAATCATTGGTGGTCGAGAAGCTGAACTGTTCAGCGGAAAAAGGACGAGTCAGCGCTTCGGGCGCTAGACGCAGGCTGGCAGCAACAGGATCAGGCATCGGGCTTCCTTACATCAGGCGGGGCAGATGACGGCATTCTGGCTCCCCGTTGCGCGCTCTGGCAAGGCGAGCCTTTGTGAAAGCGTAGACACCGAATGAGTCCTACAAAAAAATCGCGACATCTCTGATTGTTTTATAAAAACACACGGAACCCTTGGAACGTGCCTAAACTCCAAACTGCGCGGGTTGGACTAATAACCGATCCCTAGGGCGCTATGAAGTGCCTGAACCCTTGTCCATTGGTTTGCACACAAAGAGAACAAAGCTATGAAACGGATCCTTCTCGGTACTCTCTTCACCGTCGTCTCCCTCAATGCAATGGCTGAAGCACCAGGTGGCCCGAACTGCGGTTGGGGCAACATGTTGTTCGAAGGCCAGCGCGGCACTCCGGCTCACTTCCTGGCTTCCACCACCAACGGTACTTCGGGTAACGCCACCTTCGGCATGACCTCGGGCACCAACGGTTGCAGCACCAACAGCGCGCTGACCTACGGCGGCAAGTCCTGGATTGCCATGAATGGCATGATGAACGAGCTGTCCGAAGACATGGCCAAGGGTAATGGCGAAGCACTGACCACTTACGCGGTGGTACTGGGCGTTGCTCCGGAAGATCGCGAACACTTCGCTGCAGTGGCTCACGAACACTTCCAGCAAATCTTCAGCAAGGCCGATGTTACCGCTGAAGACGTACACAACAACACTCTGGCTGTACTGAAAGGCGATGCCCGTCTGGCGAAATACGCTACCCAGGCTTAAGCTCGACCTGCCCGCGCCTCCCCAGGCGCGGGTTTTATTTTTGGACCCGCTTCCCCTTTGGGTCTCTCTAATTTCCGACTTAAGTTGCCCCTATGCTCAAACGCTTTGCCTGGATGGCACTCCTCGCCTGCGCCCCGCTGTACGCGGCACCGCACCTTGATGATCAACGTTTGCAGCAATTGGCCAACGATCCGTTCTGGCTTTCGCTGGGCCATTACGAAGCCGGCAAAATCAGTGGCTGGCGCAGTTATGTCAGCGAGCAGAAATTTTTCCTCGCCCCCGACGGTGCCCATCACCCGGATGCCGAACTCAAGGCCACCGTTGAAGCACTCTATGCTCCGGCCAGCCTGGGTGAAAAACACGCCCAATGCGTCTACCCCGCACGTACCCGCTGGTTAAAGGATCAGTTGCACCTGACTGACCTGCCCGCCGTGGACTGCACCGAATTCAAGCAATGGTTCAAGGACGTCTCGCCCCATAGCGCGGTGATGATCTTCCCGGCGGCCTACCTCAACAGCCCGTCCTCGATGTTCGGCCACACCCTGCTGCGTATCGACCAGGCCGACGTGCAGAGCAACAAGACCGCGCTGCTCAGCTACGCGATCAACTTCGGCGCCTATATAGAAGGCTCGGACAACAGCATTCTCTACGCCTGGAAAGGCCTGATGGGCGGCTACCCCGGTCTGTTCGCGCTGGTGCCTTACCAAGAAAAACTCTCCGAGTACCGCAGCCTCGAAAACCGCGACCTGTGGGAATATCGCCTTAACCTCACCCAGGTCGAGACCGAGCGCATGGTCGAGCACGTGTGGGAGCTCAAGCAGATCCAGTTCGACTATTTCTTCTTCGACGAAAACTGCTCCTATCGCCTGCTGGAACTGCTGCAAGTGGCCCGCCCCGGCCTGCGCCTGACCGAGCAATTCCCGCTGACCGCCATTCCCACCGACACCGTCAAGGCGGTGAAGGACGCGGGCCTGGTCGAGAAGATCGACTACCGACCGTCCCGCGAGCGAGAGTTGCTGGAGCGCGCAAAGCCGCTGGACAGCGACGAGCAGCAATGGGTGCTCAAGGTCAGCGATGACCAGCAGCAACTACAAGAGCCTGCTTTTAAAGCCTTACCCCGCGAACGTCAGGCCCTGATCATCGACGCCGCCTATCGCCTGGGCCGCTACCGTGCCAATGGCCTTGAACGGGACACCGCACGCTCCCAACGCAGCTTCGAACTGCTGCGCGCGATCAACCAGAACCCCGCGCCCGATCTAAAGATCACGCCTCCCGGCCTGCCGGAAAACGGCCATGAGTCGCGTACCTGGCAAGCTGGCATCGGCACCCGGGGCGACAAAGCCTTCGGTGAATACGGCCTGCGCATGGCCTACCACGACCTCAACGACAACGCCGAAGGCTTCCCCCTCGGCGCCCAGATTGAAATCCTGCAAATGAAACTGCGCCAGTACGAAGGTAACCACTGGCAATTGCAGCAACTGGACCTGGCTACCATCCGCTCCCTGACCCCACGCAACGCCCTGCTGCAACCCTGGTCCTGGCAAGTCACGGGCGGCCTGGAACGCGTGCCGGGCAAACACGACGACGAAACCCTGGTCGCCCACGTCAACGGCGGTGCCGGCGGCACCTGGCAACTACGCGACGACATGCTCGGCTTCGCCCTCGGTACCGTGCGCGTGGAACACAACAACGACTTCAACGAAGCCATCTCCCCCGCAGCCGGCTTCAACACCGGCGTGCTGTGGAAAAACCCGCTGGGCAACTTGAGCCTGGAAGCCAAGGGCGATTTCTTCACCAATGGTGAGGTGCGGCGCAGCATCAGCCTCAACCAACAGTGGGAACTGTCCCGTAACCTGGGCCTGCGCCTGAGCGCGCAGCGCGAGTACAGCCACCTGTCGACGCCAGTGAATGAAGTGATGCTTGAAGTGAAGTGGTATCACTACTGACCAAAGCCTGGTGAAAATCAAAAATGTGGGAGCGGGCTTGCCCCCAATGGCGGTCTTTCAGTTAAGCATTGACTGACACTCTGCTATCGGGAGCAAGCCACCTCCCATATTTTGTTAGCATTGCCCGCACAATCAGGAGTTCACTCGACATGGCCGTTACCTGCACCACCCTTGAAGACGTTCGAAACAACATCGACCGCCTCGACCAGCAAATCGTCACCCTGCTGGCCGAACGAGGCCGCTACGTATCACAGGCAGCACGCTTCAAAAAAGACACCGATGGCGTCAAGGCCCCACAGCGGGTTGAGCAGGTGATTGCCAAGGTGCGGGAATTATCGGAGACCGTGGGCGCAAACCCCGAGGTAACCGAGCAGGTCTATCGCGCAATGATTGCGGCATTCATTGAGCAGGAATTGGCGGAACACAGGGCTTTGGCGAACAGCCAGGCCACATAGTCTTTTGTGGTGAGGGAGCCCAGCTTCCTCATCACCGGTTCGGCACTCACCGACCGATCTCATCGTGCTCCACACCTTTCTCACACCCCTTTCACACCTCCCCGACAAATCCCTATCTAGACTTCCCCTATCAGCCGTTAAACGGCCAGGGAGCAAGCAATGTGGCGGTATGCAGTAATACTGTGTGCGATGGTGTGGCTGGCGGGTTGTCAATCGACTCATCAGGAATTGCTGGCCAGAGGTTATCCACCGGCCTTCGCCGATGGATTTGACGATGGCTGCAGCAGCGGTCGCCAGGCCGCCGGAGTGATTTCCGGGGAGTTTCGCAAAAATGTCCCGCGCTACCTGAAAGACCGAACATACGCCGAAGGCTGGGAGGACGGCTTTCGCCAGTGCAAGGCCATGCGTGAAAACGAAGAACTGCGCGACTACAAGGACAATCACTGGGACGACCGTGAGCGCGCCTGGCAGCACGAGAAGGATCGCGATGCCGCTCGGGCCTATCGCTCGCAATAGGTCGCTTTCAGACATCCATCGAAACTAAAGCGCAGCGAACATGGCCCAAGCTCCATAGAGGGAGAACGTCATGAGCCGAGCTTTTGTAAATGAGGATAACGCCTCCGCCCAGGCTGATCAGCCAGTGGAGCGTCAGGTCAGTGAGCAACCCAATCACTTGACCGCGCAAGGGCTGGCGCAGTTACAGGCCAAGGTTGCGCAGTTGAAGGCTGAGCACAGTGCCGAATCTGCCAAGGGTGAGCAGGCCGATAAGCAGCGCCAGGCCGATCTTGAGCGGGATTTACGCTACTTCAACCAACGCGTCCAGAGCGCCCAAGTCGTGGCGCTGGCCACCGGCACCGACAAGGTGCAGATCGGCAGCTGGGTGACCTTCGCCAATGAGCATGACGAGCAACAGCGCATCCAGTTGGTCGGTGAAGACCAGGCCGACGCCAGCACAGGCCTGATCAACTGGGGTTCACCCCTGGGCCGCGCGTTGCTGGGCGCCCAGGTGGGTGATGAGGTGCTGTGGAAGCGCCCCGTTGGCGATCAGCTGATCGAGGTGCTGCGTATCGAAGCCGAGACCTAGACGATGCCTTGGGCCAGCATCGCGTCGGCGACTTTCACGAAGCCTGCGATGTTCGCGCCCTTCACGTAGTTGATGCGGCCGTTTTCTTCGCCGTAGTGCACGCAAGCGTGGTGGATCGACTGCATGATGTTGTGCAGCTTGCTGTCCACTTCACCAGCAGTCCACAGCAAGCGCATGGCGTTCTGCGACATTTCCAGGCCACTCACCGCAACGCCGCCGGCATTGGATGCCTTGCCCGGTGCGAACAGAATGCCCGCCTCGATAAAGATATCCACAGCCTCAAGCGTTGTAGGCATGTTGGCGCCTTCGGCCACACAGATACAGCCGTTGCGCAGCAAGGTGCGGGCGGCGTCGGCGCCGAGTTCATTCTGGGTGGCGCATGGCAGGGCGATATCGCAGGCCAGGTCCCACGGCGTTTGCCCCTTGCGGAACTCCAGGCCGAAACGCTCGGCCAGTTCGCTGATGCGCCCACGCTGAACGTTTTTAAGCTCCAGCAGCGCCGACCATTGTTCCTCGGTCAAACCACTTTCGGCGTACAGGGTGCCTTCGGAGTCAGACAGGGAAATCACCTTGCCGCCCAGGTCCATAACCTTGCGCGCCGCGTATTGGGCGACGTTGCCTGAGCCGGAGACCGCCACACGCTTGCCCTCGACCCGTTTACCGTCGCGCTTGAGCATCGCTTCGGCGAAGTACACACAACCAAATCCGGTCGCTTCCGGACGGATCAGACTGCCGCCGTAGGTCATGCCCTTGCCGGTCAACACGGAGGTGAACTGGTTGCTCAGGCGCTTGTACTGGCCAAACAGGAAGCCGATCTCACGTGCACCCACGCCGATATCGCCAGCCGGCACATCCACATCCGCACCGATATGGCGGTACAACTCGCTCATGAATGCCTGGCAAAAACGCATGACTTCGGCGTCGCTCTTACCTTTTGGATCAAAGTCCGAGCCGCCTTTGCCGCCGCCCATTGGCAACGAAGTCAGGGAATTCTTGAAGGTCTGTTCGAAGGCGAGGAATTTCAGCACGCCCAGGTTCACCGACGGGTGGAAACGCAGGCCACCTTTGTAGGGGCCGATGGCGCTGTTCATCTGGATACGGAAACCGCGATTGACCTGGACCTTGCCGTGATCATCGACCCACGAAACCCGGAACGTTATCGCTCGTTCCGGCTCGCAGATGCGCTCCAAAATACCCGAGGTCAGGTAATGGGGATTGGCTTCAAGAAACGGCCACAGACTGCGTAGGACTTCTTCTACAGCCTGATGGAATTCTGGCTGGTCTGGGTCGCGTTTTTTGAGGCGGGCAAGGAAGGATTCGACGGATTCGATCATGAAAAGTCTCGGCAAATTGATTGTTTTTAAGGGAGATTGAGCCGGACTTTATCAATTCATGTCGCACCGCGACAGGGCAAAATGTCGCTTTTGTGAATTTAAATGGTGCATTGGATATAAATAAACACAGGAAACAGGGATTTTTCGCACCTAAAAGGGGATCTCAAAACCAGGTTGTGCACCAGTCGGGAAATAGCTATCGGGAGCAAGCCCCCTCCCACATTTTGGATGTGTTCACAAATCAAATGTGGGAGGGGGCTTGCTCCCGATAGGGCCATCAAAAACACTGCAAAACCCAGCGCAAAAAAAAGCGGAGCCCGAAGGCCCCGCTTTTTTCAACCAGCCGGATCAGGCCAGTTTTTTGTGCCGTACACGGTGCGGCTGGGCAGCAGCTTCGCCCAAACGCTTTTTACGGTCCGCTTCGTACTCGGTGTAGTTACCTTCGAAGAACACCGCTTGTGAGTCGTCTTCGTAAGCCAGGATGTGGGTCGCGACGCGGTCAAGGAACCACCGATCGTGAGAGATCACAATGGCGGCGCCCGGGAAGTCCAGCAGGGCTTCTTCCAGGGAACGCAGGGTTTCAACGTCGAGGTCGTTGGACGGTTCGTCGAGCAGCAGCACGTTGCCGCCCTCTTTCAGGGTCAGGGCCAGGTGCAAGCGGCCGCGCTCACCACCGGACAGGTCCTTGACGAACTTCTGCTGATCGCCGCCTTTGAAGTTGAAGCGGCCAACATAGGTGCGCGACGGAATTTCATAGTTGCCGATGCGAATCTGGTCAGAGCCGTCGGAGATTTGCTGGAACACGGTCTTGCTGCCGTCAAGGTCATCACGGCTCTGGTCCACACAAGCCAGTTGCACGGTTTCGCCGATCTCGATGCTGCCCGAGTCCGGCGTTTCCTTGCCCATCAGCATGCGGAAAAGGGTGGATTTACCCGCACCGTTACCGCCGATAACGCCGACGATCGCGCCTTTTGGCATGGAGAACGACAGGTTGTCGATCAACACGCGGTCGCCATAGCCTTTGGAAACGTTATTGAATTCGATGACCTTGTCACCCAGGCGCGGACCGGCCGGGATATAGATCTCGTTGGTTTCGCTGCGCTTTTGGAATTCCTGGGACTGCATTTCTTCGAAGCGTTGCAGACGTGCCTTGGATTTGGACTGGCGGGCCTTGGCGCCTTTGCGCACCCACTCCAGTTCTTCCTTCATGGCTTTTTCATGGGCCGATTGCTGCTTGGATTCGGCGGCCAGACGATCGGACTTGGCTTCCAGCCAACCGGAGTAGTTGCCCTCGTACGGGATACCGGCGCCACGGTCGAGCTCAAGAATCCAGCCGGCCACGTTGTCCAGGAAGTACCGGTCGTGCGTGATCGCAACCACGGTGCCCGGGAAATCGTGAAGGAAATGTTCCAGCCAGGCGACGGAGTCGGCGTCCAAGTGGTTGGTTGGTTCGTCGAGCAGCAGCATGTCGGGGGCCGACAGCAGCAGACGGCACAGGGCCACACGACGTTTTTCACCACCGGACAGGAATTCGACCTTGGCATCCCACGCTGGCAAGCGCAGCGCATCGGCGGCGACTTCCAGTTGGCGTTCCAGGTTATGACCGTCACTGGCCTGCAGAATGGCTTCGAGCTTGGCCTGTTCGGCGGCCAGCTTGTCGAAGTCGGCATCCGGCTCGGCGTAGGCGGCGTAGACTTCGTCCAGGCGCGCCTGGGCGTTTTTGATCACGCTGACCGCTTCCTCGACCACTTCACGCACAGTCTTGGTTGGGTCCAGGATTGGTTCCTGCGGCAGGTAACCGATGTTCAGTTCCGGCATCGGGCGGGCTTCGCCCTCGAACTCGGTGTCGACGCCGGCCATGATTTTCAGCAGCGTGGACTTACCCGAACCGTTGAGGCCGAGCACGCCGATTTTGGCGCCGGGGAAGAAGGACAGCGAAATATTTTTCAGGATTTCCCGCTTCGGCGGAACAACTTTTCCCAGCCGATGCATGGTGAAGACGTATTGAGCCATGGTGAACCTAGCGTCAGTGACTGATGAATTAAGCGGGCGAAGCCCGTGCCAAGCCATGCGCCGCGCGGGCCGTTGACTATCATCAATGCCAGCGAGCGAAAAAAGCCTGAGTATCTGGGGCTGGAACGCCCCCGCGTAACCGGCAAAGCTACCTCAATGCGCTTGGTCAGTCCAGCCAAGCAGGGCTGGCACTTTGCCACAAGTCAAGGCATGCTAGCCGCCCTCCGGGCGTCCGGCTTATAGTGCACGTCGCGCGCCAGTCCAGCCAAACCGCAGGATCACAGCTTGTCCAAAGTCACGCCGCCAACTCCCTTGCGCGCCGCTCATATAGCGCCGGGAGCGCCCCTGCACGGCACCCTCAAAGGCGCATTGGCGACGCTCGTCCTCATGCTGCTCGCCTTATTGTTCTGGCAACTGCTGGACCAACTGCAGCAAAACCAGAAAAACCAGCAGCAATACACCATCGACTACAGCGCCGACCTGGCTGAGCAGATCAGCCTGAACATGGCCCTGAGCGCAAAAATCGCCTTGAACCTGCTACCGATGGTCGAGCCGCCGCGCGACATTGAACAGCAACAGGCCCTGACGCGCACGCTGCAGCGCTCGCTGCCGGAGCTGCGCAGTATCGCCCTGCTCGCGCCCAGCGGCGCGATGATCAGTGACAGCGCCAACGACAGCCAGGACAGCGCCTGGCTGGAAGAACTGGTGCAGCGCAGCCACGGCCAACCGTATTACCTGAGCAATAACGAAGACGGCACCATCATCTATCTGCTGCTGCACCAGCCCAGCGGCGGCTCAAGAATGTACTGGGCGCTGCGCCTGGCACCTAACTACTTGGTCAACCTGACCCGCCAGGACAGTCAGGGCCAGCGCCCCATGTGGGCCATCGAGAACAGCCTGAACCACCGCGTCGTCAGCCGTGACAGTGGCATGCCGGCGCAATGGTCCAGTGCCCTGACCCCGGATGACTTGAATAAAAGCGTGCTGGTCACCCCCCTGAGCAAAAGCGACTGGCAGTTGCGCGGGATGTTTGACCGCGCAGCCGTGCTGGAACAACTGCTGCCGGCGTTTATCGGCAAATGCCTGTTGGGCCTGGCCTTCTCGCTGATCCCCGTAATCGTGCTGCTGAATATGCGTCGCCGCCAGCGCCAGGTGCATGAAGGCCGGCGGCGTTATCAGGATATTTTCGAAGGTACCGGCGTCGCCCTGTGCGTCCTGGACCTGTCAGGCCTGAATGCGTTTTTTGCCAAGACGCACTTGCAGACCCGCGAACACCTTCACGCCTGGCTGCAAAACAAACCTGAAGAATGCAGGCAACTGCTCGCCGAGCTGCGCATCACCGAGATCAACCAAGTGGCGGTGCGCCTGCTCAACGTGGACTCGTGCGAGAAGGCTTGGGAGCGGCTGATCGATGATTGCCCACACAACAGCACGTCCATCGGCCATCAAATACTCGAAGCGGTCCTGACCCAGCAGAGCCAGCTTGAACTGGAGATCCAGCTCAAGGATGTGCTCGGCAACGAGCAATACCTGTGGCTGGTGATGCGCCTGCCGGAGCAGCAGGACGATTTCAAGGCGGTGATCCTCAGCATCAGCGACATCACCAGCCGCAAGCTGATCGAACTGTCGCTGGTGGAGCGTGAGAGTTTCTGGTCGGACGTGGTGCGCACCGTGCCTGATCACCTGTATGTGCAGGACGTGGTCAGCCAGCGCATGATTTTCAGCAACCACCATTTGGGGCAAACCCTCGGCTACGTAAAGGCCGAACTGCAGCAAATGGGCGAGTACTTCTGGGAAATCCTGCTTCACCCTGAAGACGCCGAGTATTACCACGATTTGCGCCAGCAACAGCGTCAGGCCGGCTACGCGACGCAGTTGCACTGCCAGTTGCGCTTCCGCCATCGCAATAACCAATGGCGGCGCTTTGATATTCGTGAGCAGGCCCTGGCCCGTGATAAAACGAGCCAAGTCACCCGCATCATTGGCGTCGCCAAAGACATCACCGACCAGATCGAAGCCAGCGAATCCCTGCGCGACAGCGAACAGCGCTATCGCATGCTCGCCGAAAGCATCAGTGACGTGATCTGCTCCACCGACAGCAAACTGGCCCTCAACTACATCAGCCCGTCGGTCAGTGCGGTGCTGGGGTATGAAGTGGACTGGGTGTTCAAGAATGGCTGGCAGTCGATCATCGCCAACCCAGCGCAATTGGCGGGTATTTACAGCCTGATGGAACAGGTCAGCCGTGCGCTGGGCGACACCGATGCGCTCAATAAGCTGCGCGATGAAGTGCAGACCCAGCTGTTCCTGTTTGACTGCCTGCGCGCCGACGGGCGTAAAGTGCCGATCGAACTGCGCCTGGTACTGGTGTGGGACGAGCATGGCGCCTTCGAGGGCATTCTGGGCGTCGGCCGCGATATCAGCCAACAACGCCGCGCCGAGAAAGACCTGCGCATGGCGGCCACGGTATTTGAGCATTCCACCTCGGCGATCCTGATCACTGACCCGGCGGGCTATATCGTGCAGGCCAACGAGGCATTCAGCCGAGTCAGCGGCTACGAAGTGGCGGACGTACTCGACCAGTTGCCGAACATGCTGACCGTGGATGAACAGCAGGAAGCCCACCTGCGCTACGTACTCAAGCAATTGCACCAGCACAGCACCTGGGAAGGCGAAGTGTGGCTCAAGCGCCGCAACGGCGAGCACTACCCGGCGTGGGTCGGCATTACCGCCGTGTTCGACGACGAAGGCGACCTCGCCAGTTACGTATGCTTCTTCAGTGATATCAGCGAGCGCAAGGCCAGCGAGCAGCGTATTCACCGCCTGGCGTATTACGACGCCCTGACCCACCTGCCCAACCGCACACTGTTCCAAGACCGCCTGCACACCGCGTTGCAGTCTGCCGAGCGGCAGAAGTCGTGGGTCGTGCTGATGTTCCTCGACCTTGACCGCTTCAAGCCGATCAACGACTCCCTTGGCCACGCCGCCGGCGACCGCATGCTCAAGGAAATGGCCACTCGCCTGCTCGGCTGCGTGGCCGAAGACGACACTGTCGCGCGCATGGGCGGTGACGAATTCACCTTGCTCCTGCAACCACGGGTCAGCCGTGAAATGGCGCTGAACCGCGCGATTCACGTGGCCGAACAGATCCTCGCCAGCCTGGTGAAACCCTTTGTGCTGGAAGGCCGCGAGTTCTTTGTGACCGCCAGTATCGGCATCGCCCTCAGCCCTCAGGACGGCAACGAGCTGAGCCAACTGATGAAAAACGCCGACACCGCCATGTATCACGCCAAGGAACGCGGCAAGAACAACTTCCAGTTCTACCAGGCCGACATGAACGCCAGCGCCCTGGAACGCCTGGAGCTGGAAAGCGACCTGCGCCACGCCCTGGAGCAGAACGAATTCGTGCTTTATTACCAGCCGCAGTTCAGCGGTGATGGCAAACGCCTGACCGGCGCCGAAGCCCTGCTGCGCTGGCGCCATCCGCGTCGCGGGCTAGTGCCGCCCGGGGACTTTATTCCGGTGCTGGAAGAGTTGGGCCTGGTGGTGGACGTGGGCGACTGGGTGATCAGCGAAGCCTGCCGCCAGCTCAAGACCTGGCATCAAAACAAGGTGCGTGTGCCAAAAGTCTCGGTGAACATCTCGGCGCGGCAGTTCTCCGACGGCCAACTGGGCACCCGCATTGCCACCATCCTCAAAGACACAGGCCTGCCGCCGGCGTGCCTGGAGCTGGAGCTGACCGAAAGTATCCTGATGCGCGAAGTCAACGAAGCCCTGCACATCCTCGACAGCCTGAAAAACCTGGGCCTGAGCATTGCGGTGGACGATTTTGGCACGGGCTATTCATCGCTCAACTACCTCAAGCAGTTCCCCATCGATGTGTTGAAAATCGACCGCACCTTCGTCGATGGCCTGCCGTCCGGCGAACAGGACGCGCAGATCGCCCGGGCGATTATTGCCATGGCCCACAGCCTCAACCTGGCGGTAATCGCCGAGGGCGTGGAAACCCATGAGCAGTTGGATTTCCTGCGCGAGCATGGCTGCGATGAGGTGCAGGGTTATCTGTTCGGACGACCGATGCCGGCGAATCGGTTCGAGGCGCAGTTCAGCAATGATGCCCTCTTCATGTTCGACTGACGGTTTGTGGTGAAGCCACTGGCCTCATCGGGGGCAACCCCCCTCCCACAGGGAAATGCGTTTCAAATGTGGGGGGACTTGCCCCCGATGAGGCCGGCAATGACACCGCTCATCCCTAAGTGAATCCCACTTGTCCGCGACTTGATGTCCTTTCATATGCCATCTAAAACCCATTGGGTTAGAATGCCCTCCTTTTCTGCCCCCGATCCTTGAGGACCGCCATGTTCAGCCGTGATTTGACCATTGCCAAGTACGACGCCGATCTCTTCGCCGCCATGGAGCAAGAAGCCGTGCGCCAGGAAGAGCACATCGAGCTGATCGCTTCGGAAAACTACACCAGCCCTGCGGTCATGGAGGCTCAAGGTTCGGTTCTGACCAACAAGTACGCCGAAGGCTACCCAGGCAAGCGCTACTACGGCGGTTGCGAGTACGTCGACGTGGTTGAGCAACTGGCCATCGACCGTGCAAAAGAACTGTTCGGCGCCGATTACGCCAACGTCCAGCCACACGCCGGCTCCCAAGCCAACAGCGCCGTGTACCTGGCCCTGCTGCAAGGCGGCGACACCATTCTGGGCATGAGCCTGGCACACGGCGGTCACCTGACCCACGGCGCCAGCGTTTCCTCCTCCGGCAAGCTGTACAACGCCGTTCAATACGGTATCGATGCCAACGGCCTGATCGACTACGACGAAGTTGAGCGCCTGGCGGTTGAACACAAGCCAAAAATGATCGTGGCCGGTTTCTCTGCCTACTCGCAGATCCTGGACTTCCCACGCTTCCGTGAAATCGCCGACAAGGTTGGCGCCTACCTGTTCGTGGACATGGCTCACGTGGCCGGTCTGGTCGCCGCGGGCGTCTACCCGAACCCGGTTCCATTCGCTGATGTGGTAACCACCACCACCCACAAGACCCTGCGCGGTCCACGTGGCGGCCTGATCCTGGCTCGCGCCAACGCCGAGATCGAGAAGAAGCTGAACTCCGCTGTATTCCCAGGCGCCCAGGGTGGCCCGCTGGAGCACGTGATCGCCGCCAAAGCGATCTGCTTCAAGGAAGCACTGCAGCCTGAGTTCAAGACCTACCAGCAACAAGTGGTCAAGAACGCCCAGACCATGGCCAGCGTGTTTATCGAGCGCGGCTTTGACGTAGTGTCCGGCGGTACTGAAAACCACCTGTTCCTGCTGTCGCTGATCAAGCAGGACATTTCCGGCAAAGATGCTGACGCTGCCCTGGGCAAAGCCTTCATCACCGTGAACAAGAACTCGGTACCGAACGACCCACGCTCTCCGTTCGTCACCTCGGGCCTGCGCTTCGGCACCCCGGCTGTGACCACTCGTGGCTTTAAAGAAGCAGAGTGCAAGGAACTGGCCGGCTGGATCTGCGACATCCTGGCAGACCTGAACAACGAAGCCGTGATCGACGCAGTCCGTGAGAAGGTCAAGGCCATCTGCAAAAAACTGCCGGTATACGGCGCTTGATTGCAGTTGCTTGAATAAAAAGCCCGGCTCTTAAGCCGGGCTTTTTTATGCCTGGTGTCCAACTTGAAATGAGATCAAGTGTGGGAGGGGGCTTGCTCCCGATAGCAGTGTGTCAGTCACATATAGGTTTACTGATCCACCGTCATCGGGAGCAAGCCCCCTCCCACAGTTGACTGCATTACACATCAGGGTTGGTAGACTTTGGCAAAGCCTTCGCGGATTTTGTCTTCCGGCAATTCATCGGCAATAAACACGATCACACTCTCCCGCGCTTCCCCCTCGGCCCATTCGGTGTCCCAATCGAACCCGTAGAGCTTCAGCACGCCCTGAAACACCATACGGCGGTCTTCGCCGGCAATGTTCAGCACGCCCTTGTAGCGCAGCAGTTGCTTGCCGTGGTCTTCCAACAGCTCATTCATAAACTCGCTGAGGCGGTCGATATCCAGCGGCTGGTCGGTGCGCAGCACCAGGCTGGAAATACGGTCGATGGACGGCGCCTTGCTCACCGGGCGCAGGCTCATGCCGGCGTTTAGGTTGAAGCCGCGGACATCGAGCAGTTCAGCCAAATCAATCTTGCCGTGCTCGACCACACGAATCGGCGCGCGGCGGTTGATGCGGGTGAGGCGATCACTGAGCGCCTCGAAGGTGGCGTCGTCCACCAGATCACGTTTGCTCACCAGCAGGCGATCGGCAAAACCGATCTGGGCCTGGGCGATGGTCTGGGTCAGGTGGTGCTCGGCGTGGGCCGCGTCCACCAGGGTGATGATGCCGTCGAGGATGTAGCGCTCGCGCAGTTCTTCATCGATGAAAAAGGTTTGGGCCACCGGCGCCGGATCGGCCAGGCCGGTGCACTCGATCACCAGGCGATCGAAGGCGATCTCGCCGCTGTCCAGGCGCTCAAGCAGCAGATAGAGAGCCTTGGTGAGGTCGGTGTGGATGGTGCAGCACACGCAGCCGTTGGACAGGGTCATGACTTGCACCGGTTCTTCGCCCAACAACTGGGTGTCGATACCGGCATCGCTGAATTCGTTTTCGATCACGGCGATTTTCAAGCCGTGTTCGGCCTTGAGCAGATGGCGCAGCAAGGTGGTCTTGCCGGCGCCGAGAAAGCCGCTGAGTACGGTCACTGGAATGGGAGAGGACAAAAAATTCTCCTTGAAGGAACACTGAAACAAATGTGGGAGGGGGCTTGCCCCCGATAGCAGTGTGTCAGGCACTTATCTGTCACTGACACACCGCTATCGGGAGCAAGCCCCCTCCCACAGTAGATCACCACCAGCCCGAACTAACGGGTCAGCAGCACTTGGGCCCACCCTTGCCGCCGTATCGGGCCTCCTGACGTTCCCGGAAGAACGCCTTGTAGTCCATCATCGGCTTGTCTGGGTGCTTGGTTTGCATATGCTCGACGTACGTGTCGTAGTCGGGCATGCCGACCATCAAGCGCGCGGCCTGACCGAGGTATTTACCGAGGCGACTGATGTCATTGAACATGTTTGCAATCCTCGGTTATGCGTCAGGTACTGCCTGGAACGGGGCTTCTTTATCCGTACGCTCTTTGTTGCCCCAGGCGGCGACGCCAACCTTGAGCGCATAGAACAGGATGCTGAACACCACGAACAGGAACAGCGCCGTCAGCGTTGCGTTGGTGTAGGCGTTCCAGATCACGTGCTGCATCTGGTCGATGCTCTTGGCCGGGGCCAGGATCTGACCGTTAGCCAGCGCGTCACTGTACTTCTTGGCCAGCGACAGGAAGCCAATCGCCGGGTTGGCGTCGAACAGCTTGATGAAGCCTGCGGTGGTGGTGCAAATCAGCAGCCAGACAGCCGGCAGCATGGTCACCCAGATGTAGCGCTGGCGTTTCATTTTGATCAGCACGACGGTGGCGAGCATCAGCGCGATACCGGCCAGCATCTGGTTGGAGATACCGAACAGCGGCCACAAGGTGTTGATACCGCCCAGTGGGTCGATCACGCCTTGGTACAGCAGATAACCCCACATCGCCACGCAACCAGCGGTCGCGATCAGGTTGGCGGTCCAGGATTCGGTGCGTTTGAGCGCCGGCACGAAGGAGCCAAGCAAGTCTTGCAGCATGAAGCGACCAGCTCGGGTACCTGCGTCAACAGCCGTCAGAATGAACAGCGCTTCGAACAGGATCGCAAAGTGGTACCAGAACGCCATGGTGTTTTCACCCGGCAGTACGCTGTGCAGGATCTGCGCGATACCCACCGCCAACGTCGGTGCACCGCCGGCACGGGCCAGGATGGTGGTTTCACCGATGTCATGGGCCACGGCCGACAGCGCCTCAGGGGTAATTGCAAAACCCCAGCTGCTGACGGTTTGTGCCACGGTAACCACATCGCTGCCGACTACGGCGGCTGGGCTGTTCATAGCGAAGTAGACGCCAGGCTCGATCACCGAAGCGGCAACCATGGCCATGATGGCAACGAACGACTCCATCAACATGCCGCCGTAACCGATGTAGCGGGCGTGGCTTTCATTGGCCAGCAACTTGGGCGTGGTGCCCGAGGAGATCAGCGCATGGAAACCCGAGACCGCGCCACAGGCGATGGTGATGAACAGGAACGGGAACAGGCCGCCCTTCCACACTGGGCCGGTGCCGTCGATGAACTGGGTCAGGGCCGGCATTTTCAGGTCTGGCATGGTGACCAGGATGCCAATTGCCAAGGCGATGATGGTGCCGATTTTCAGGAAGGTTGAGAGGTAGTCACGCGGCGCCAGGATCAGCCACACCGGCAGTACCGCCGCGACAAAACCATAACCGATCAGCATCCAGGTGATCTGGATCCCAGTGAACGTGAAAGCCTTGGCCCAGACCGGATCAGCGGCAATTTGCCCGCCCAGCCAGATCGAGCCGAGCAGCAACAACACGCCGATGATCGAAATTTCACCAATGCGGCCCGGGCGGATGTAGCGCATGTAGATGCCCATGAACATCGCGATCGGGATTGTCGCCATCACCGTGAAGATGCCCCAAGGGCTCTCGGCCAGGGCCTTGACCACGATCAGCGCCAGCACCGCGAGGATGATGATCATGATCAGGAAGCAGCCGAACAGCGCGATGGTCCCCGGAATACGGCCCATCTCTTCACGAACCATGTCCCCCAGGGAACGGCCGTTGCGACGGGTCGACAGGAACAGAACCATGAAGTCCTGGACCGCGCCGGCCAGCACCACGCCGGCAATCAGCCAGAGCGTGCCGGGCAGGTAGCCCATTTGCGCCGCCAGTACCGGACCGACCAGCGGGCCCGCACCGGCAATGGCCGCAAAGTGGTGACCGAAAAGGATGTGTTTGTTGGTCGGCACATAGTCCAGACCGTCGTTGTTGATCACTGCGGGGGTAGCCCGCCGTGGATCGAGTTGCATCACGTTGTTAGCGATGAACAGGCTGTAGTAGCGATAAGCAACCAGGTAGATGGCCACAGCAGCGACCACAATCCACAAGGCGTTGATCGCCTCGCCTCGGCGCAAGGCCACTACGCCCAGGGCGCACGCTCCTACGATTGCCAGCACCAGCCAGGGTAGATGGCGTAGCAGGCTATTATTATTTTTCATTTTTATATTCCAGCCAGGGTGGACAGAAAGGACAGCCGTTCGGAGTTTAGCGCTGTTGGCCTTAAAGGCCACCCCCCTACGTTGGTCTAGAGCCTTGCAACGAAGAAAAAACCAGAAAAAACGGCCCAATGATGGCGCAGGGCTACAATCCTTTTATCCACAGAGGGTTTCACCATGACCGAGCAAGCGTCTGATCGTCGCCGTTTTCGCCGGATTGCCTTTGATGCCAAGACCGAACTTCGGCAAAACGGCAACGAATGGCCAGTGCAATTGGTGGATTTATCGCTTAAGGGCCTGTTGGTGCAACGGCCTGAAGAGTGGAAGGGAAATAAGGCGCTGCCGTTCGCGGTCGACATACGCCTGGATCCCAAGGCGCATATAAAGATGCAAGTACGGCTAACCCACGAAGCAGCAGGTCAACTGGGGTTTGTGTGCACAGACATCGACCTGGACTCGATCAGCCACTTGCGGCGGCTGATCGAGTTGAACCTGGGCGATCAGGAGGAACTGGAGCGAGAGCTGGGCGCGCTGCTGGAAGTGTGATGGCTCAGGGGAACGCACTACGTGCGGGAAAATCACTTTCCATGTCCCAGTAACCTTTCTTCTGACTTGAGGCGCCGTGCCACTGCCCGTCGACAAACCGATAGGTCTGATAACGGGTGGCAAAGTCATCCTCACCGTCACCGTCCATAAATGATGACACCTGCAGCAGTTCATCCGCGCCGCCGTTGGCTGGCGTTGCGATCATCCACGCAGCCTTGCCGGTATGAGCCAGGGTCAGCGCCTGGACTTTGCCGTCGGCGCCCTGGTAACTCAACGGCTTGAGTTGCTGCTTGCCGGGCAGCAGTAACTGCGTGGCAGGCCCGCTGTAGCTGCCCATGGGGGCGGTCTGATCGATGGTCAAAAAATACACAGGCTCGGGCAGCCCTTTGAGCGGGGCTTTCTTGACCTCGGCCAAGGGGTAGCCGAGGTCTTCGTGAGCTATCACCTCGCCAGAGGCCGATACCCACCGCACCTGGGCTTCGAGTAGCGGGTTTTCGACCAAATCGCCGGGCTCGTCGAACGAGTCTTCATCCAGCCCACTGCCCCAACTGTCCTTGTGCAGTTGGGGGCTGATGCGCTGGTCTTCGAGCACCTGCAGTACACTGCCCTCTGGCGTCACCAGCGTTTGCGCCAGGCGATAGCCCGTTGGCAGCTCCGCCCAGGCCATGGCGGGCAAGCTGGCAAAGGCGATAAACAGGGCGACTACACCCCAGTGATTCGATCGTTGCATCGCGTCCATCCCTGAATTATTCGAAAAGTGCATCCAGTGCCTGTTCCAGGCGCGTGACCCCAATCACCTGCAATCCTGGCGGCATTTCCTTCGGCGCGTTGCCCTTGGGCACAATCGCGCGTTTGAAGCCATGCTTGGCCGCTTCCTTCAAGCGCTCCTGACCGCTCGGCACCGGACGCACTTCGCCGGACAGGCCGACCTCCCCAAATACCAAGAGGTCGTGCGGCAGAGGCCGGTTACGCAAGCTGGACATCACCGCCGCCATCAAGGCCAGGTCGGATGCGGTCTCCAGCACCTTGACCCCACCCACCACGTTGAGGAACACATCCTGATCGTGGGTCGGAATGCCGCCATGACGGTGTAACACCGCCAGCAACATCGCCAGGCGGTTCTGATCCAGCCCCAGCGTGACCCGGCGCGGGTTGGCCAAATGGCTGTCATCCACCAATGCCTGGACTTCCACCAACATCGGTCGGGTGCCTTCCCACGTCGCCATCACCACACTGCCTGGGACTTCTTCCTGGGCACGGGTCAGAAAAATCGCCGAAGGGTTGGAGACTTCTTTCAGTCCCCGGTCAGTCATGGCGAATACACCCAGTTCGTTCACTGCGCCGAAACGGTTTTTCACCGCCCGCAGCAAGCGCAGTCGACCATCGGACTCGCCTTCGAAATACAGCACGGTGTCGACCATATGCTCCAACACTCGCGGCCCGGCCAGCGCGCCTTCTTTGGTCACGTGGCCGACCAGGAAGATCGCCGTGCCGCTCTGCTTGGCATACCGCACCAGTAGCGCTGCACTTTCGCGCACCTGGGACACACCACCCGGCGCCGATTGCAACTGCTCGGTGAAAATCGTCTGGATCGAGTCGATCACCATCACCTTTGGCTTTTCGATACGGGCCGTGGCGATGATGCTTTCGATGCAAGTCTCGGTCATGACCCGCAACTGATCCTGAGGCAAGCCAAGACGGCGTGCGCGCATGGCCACTTGTTGCTGGGATTCTTCACCGGTCACATATAACGCCGGCATGCGGCTGGCGATGCTGCACAGAGTTTGCAGGAGGATGGTCGATTTACCGATGCCAGGGTCGCCGCCGATCAGCACCACCGAGCCGTCCACCAAGCCGCCGCCCAGCACACGGTCCAGTTCACCTGAGGCGGTGGAGAAACGCGGGATTTCTTCGACGCTGACTTCGGCCAGGGTCTTGATCTGCGCCTGCTGCCCGGTCCAGCCGGCACGGCCCGTGGGCGCCGCAGCGCCGCCGCTTTCGATCATGGTTTCGGTCAGGGTGTTCCACGCACCGCATTCGCCGCACTGGCCGGCCCACTTGGGAAAGGTCGCGCCGCACTCCGTGCAGCCGTACATGCGCTTGGCCTTTGCCATTTGAGAACCTCCAACCGAAAAACCGCGATGATAGCTCAGCGCGGCGCCGGGGTCCGGATTTCACCGCTGGCCAATCGCGAAGCACTGTTGCCGATCGGGTCTTCGGCGTTGAGGTCAGCGCCTTTGGCTTTCAATTCATCAAGCAATTCGACGCGCTTGAACAGGCCTGCATACATCGCGGCCGTCTGCCCGGCGCCGTTGCGTTGGTCGGGGTTGCAATCGGTGGCCAGCAGGCGCTGGGCAATGTTCAGCTCGCCTTTGAAGATCGCGCCCATCAGCGCGGTGTTGCCACGTTTGTCCTGTACACAGGCGTCGGCACCGGCACTGAGCAAACGCTCCACAAACCGGCCCTGACCGTGATAGGCGGCGAGTATCAACGCGGTGTAGCCCTTTTCGTCCTGGGTGTTGAGGCTGTAGCCAGACTCAATAAAGGTGTTGAGCATATCGAGGTCGCCACGGCGGGCGGCGTCGAAGTAATAATCCTGCAACTGTGCCTTGAGTGCTGCCGGTTCGGGGGATTCGGCATGGGCGACAAAGGCCAGCATGGCCATCAGCAAACCGATAGAAATACGCATGGGTTTCTCCTGCCATGGGTCGACGCCCCAACCGGCGCGTCGACCGTCACCAATGTCAGTCAGTCAATTTTTCAGCCAGCGCCTTGACGCGGGCCAGGTCACCCTTCGCGACCTTGGCCACGCCGGTGCCGTATGCCGGGTCCGCTTTGTAGAGGAACGAGAGGATGATGTGCTTGCTCTCGTCATCCGTGGTGGCCAGTGAGCCGCCGAAGTTGTCGATCAAGTCCTGCTGCTCTTTTTTGGTGTATGAGCGATACAGATCACCGGCCTGCTTGAAGTTCTGCTCGCGCTGAATCTTCGCCTGCTGGGTGCTACCAGACAGTGCCGTCTGGCTGTAGCGCGCGGTTTGCGGCTCTTCGCGGTTTTCCAGGCGGCTTGGCTGGTAGTTCACGCCGCTGGTGGTCTTGCCGAAGTTCATCGCGCCGTCCTGGTTACCGTTGTTGACGGTGACCCGTGGGGCATTGATCGGCAGTTGCAGTGCATTGGCACCCAGGCGGTACATTTGGGTGTCGGCGTAGGAAAACACCCGGCCTTGCAGCAGGCGGTCTTCCGACGGTTCGATGCCGGGCACAAGGTTGGCCGGGGCCATGGCGACTTGCTCGGTTTCCTGGAACACGTTCGCCGGATTGCGGTTCAGCACCATCTGCCCAACTTTGCGTTCAGGCACATTCGGCCAGATCTTGGTGGCGTCCAACGGATCGAACTCAAACTTGGCCAAGTCTTCGGGCTTGAGCACTTGCACATACAAGTCCCACTTGGGGAAATCGCCCTTGTTGATATGGGTGACCAAGTCATTAGTCATATGGCTGTAATCACGACCTTGCACTTCGGTGACTTGCTTTGGATCAAGGTTCTTAATGCCTTGCAGGCTCTTCCAGTGGAACTTGACGTAATGCACTTCGCCTTTGGTATTAATCAATTTGTAGGCATGTACGCCATTACCGTCCATTTCCCGATAACTGGCGGGCGTGCCAGAGTCCGAATACAACTCGGTCAGCGTGCGCGTGGCCTCGGGTACATGAGAGAAGAAGTCAAAGCGACGGGAGTCATCATCCAAGTTCGTGCGCGGGTCAGGCTTGAACGCATGCACCATGTCCGGGAACTTGATGGCGTCACGAATAAAGAAAGTTGGGAAGTTATTGCCGACCAAGTCCCAGTTACCGTCAGCGGTGTAGAACTTGGTGGCAAAACCGCGCGGGTCACGCAGGGTTTCCGGGGAGTGGTTGCCGTGAACGACGGCCGAGAATCGCACAAATACCGGGGTGGCTTCGCCAGCGGCGAAAACTTTGGCCTTGGTCAGGTCGCTGAGGTTATCAGTCACCGTAAACGTGCCGTGGGCGCCGGTGCCCCGGGCGTGCACCACGCGCTCGGGAATGCGTTCGCGGTCGAAGCGCTGCAACTTCTGAATGAGCTGCACGTCTTGCAGCAGCACCGGGCCATTGGCGCCGGCGGTTTGCGAATTCTGGTTGTCGCCGACGGCCGCGCCGTTATCTCGCGTCAGGTTGGCGGCTTGCACCGAAAGAGAAAGCAGACTGGCAGTCGCCAGCAACAGCGCATGTCGCGCCAGCACTGGACTGCGGCTCATTGGGTTGTTCATCGAGGTTTCCTCTGGTTTTTTTAGTGCACATTCAGTTGTGCTTGCCAGAGGCTAGTGACCTGGGAGTCAGAAGATAAATAGAAAAACCCCACCAGGGCGATTAAGAAATTAATGTGGTAACCCACTGAAACAGCGAGTATTTCGCGCGCGATTGGTGGCACTTTGCAAACTATTTGCGTTTTAATGTGTCGATTAAAATTAACAGTATTAACAGTTGTGTCGCACAAGCCCTATACGACTGACTTACACTGTGCTTCACCCTTCTCATCTGTAACAAGGAATAACCTATGAGCGTGATCAGTGAGTTCAAGGCCTTCGCGGTCAAAGGTAATGTGGTCGACATGGCCGTCGGTATCATCATCGGCGCAGCCTTCGGCAAAATTGTTTCCTCGTTTGTCGGCGACGTGGTGATGCCGCCCATTGGTCTGTTGATCGGTGGTGTGGATTTTGGTGACCTGGCGGTCACCCTCAAGGCGGCCCAAGGCGATGTTCCCGCCGTCGTGCTGGCCTACGGCAAGTTCATCCAGAGCGTGATCGATTTTGTCATCGTCGCCTTTGCGATCTTCATGGGCGTGAAGGCCATCAACCGCCTCAAGCGCGAAGAGGCCGTAGCACCTAGCCTGCCGCCGACGCCGACCAAGGAAGAACTGCTGCTGGGGGAGATCCGCGATCTGCTCAAGGCACAGAACGACAAGCCGCTTTAACCCGGATCGGCTTAAAAAAAGGCGCCTGCTTGAGGCGCCTTTTTTATTACCAGTAGTTTTCCACCGCCACCTGCCCAGGCCTGCGGCTCAGGCTCAGTTGCATGTCACGCTGCTTGAGCAACTGGCGGGTGTCATCAACCATCTGCGGGTTGCCGCAAATCAGCACGCGGGAATGCTCCGGGCTCAGCTCTACACCCGCTGCGCGCTCCAGCTCACCGTTTTCAATCGAGGTAGTAATGCGCCCGCTCAATGCGCCTGGATGGTGCTCGCGGGTAACGAGTGGGATGTAGGTCAGTTTGTGCGCGTACTCGGCAAGGTACTCACGCTCACCCAGTTCCTTGATCAGCGACTGATAGGCCAGTTCCTTGGCTTCCCGCGCGCTGTACACCAGCACGATCCGCTCGAATTTCTCCCACACTTCGAAGTCCTGCAGGATCGACACAAACGGCGCGACTCCGGTCCCTGTCGCCAACATCCACAAGTCACGGCCATCGACGAACCGGTTCAAGGTCAGGAACCCCGTAGCCTGGCGTTCCACCATCAAGGTATCGCCCACGCGCAGGCGGCTCAGCTCGCTGGTGAACTCGCCTCCAGGGACCACAATCGAGAAGAAGTCCAAGTGCTCATCAAACGGCGAGGAAACTATCGAGTAAGCACGCCACACCGTAGTGCCGTCCGCCTTGGTCACGCCCAGACGCACGAACTGACCCGCAGTAAAACGGAACCCAGGGTCGCGAGTGGTTCGCAGTGTAAACAGGCTGGGGGTCAGCGATTGCACATCGAGCAAGGTCTGGCGGGTAAATTTCTCAGCACTGGCCGTCATGGGGGGCTCCGTTCTACAGGTGCCCTAGTGTCCCTCAAAGTCGCGCACGGAAACACCGGTGGTTTGTAGTGGCATCGCGCAGCCCCTAAGTAGTGGCAATTTAGTAGCAGTCCAACCCATTGGCTATTAGTCCCTCTGCTCTAGCTACAAGCCCACTCTAAGTTGATCATTCAACTCACTAAAAAATCGAAAAAAACCAACTAAGCGCCGTTACACACCTTTTGCCGTCCTTAAAAAATCTTCTTAAACCCCCTGCGTTCAAGAGCGAAATTTTCCTCTTGCACCGTAAGTAATGTCCTACACTCATTCCCGTGCATTTGGGAGTTCAGGAGGTATCCCATGTCTTGTAGACCCCACATGGAGAGTTACCAATGGTTAACTGGCGTAATACACGTCTTCCCAAACTGGAAGGTGAAAGCGAGGCCACCACTCTTTTCGAGATAGCCCTCAACCACACCTTCGCACTCGGCTTCCAATACTGTTCCTTTACGATGAGTTCACACCTACCCAACAATCGAACGAAGCCCGTTCGCTTCAATAACTATCCAGATGAGTGGAACAACCTTTACAACCAGGCGCACTTTTTTGACGTTGATCCCGTGGTGAAACATTGCAAAAGCTCTGTGTTACCCATCGTCTGGGAGGAAAAAACTTTTAAAGACTCACCCAACTTGTGGTCTTTGGCTCAGTCGTTTGGTGTGCATCTGGGTTGGACCCAAGCAGTGCATGATTTCCAGGGTGTGTTCAGTATGCTTACCCTGGGTCGCAGTAAAGGTGCCGTGACTCCGGAAGAGCTCTACGAAAAAGCTGGCCAGGTCTTGTGGCTTTGCCATGCGATGCATGCGGCCGTGGCGCAGACTTACGCGGCCAGCCCCAGCATCAACCCTGCGAAAAAATTGACCTCGCGCGAGACCGAAATCCTCAAATGGTCAGCCATGGGCAAAACTGCCGCAGACATTGCCACCATCCTGTGCCTTTCCGAACGTACCGTGGGCTTTCACATCTGCAGTTGCTTCAAAAAGCTGGGGGTCAACAACAAGATCGCCGCCGTGCTCTGTGCCTCGAAAGCAGGGCTGTTTTAACCGCCCTTGAAACACCGCATGTAATCCCCGTAGAAAAAAAGTAACATTTACGCCCAATTCTGAGTGCAGGGCCCCTTGGGGGCCCGCCTGCAGTTCACTCAGACGGTTGCGCAGGTCACTGCCGCCGCCCATCGATTACCCAGAGCCTCCCCCGCCATGCCCCTGCTCGACAGCCCCTTCGCCCAGCTCGATCTGATCCGCCAGCCAGAGCAACATAACGATCCGCTGCAAGCCTTCGATGCGGCCGACGAATACCTGCTCAGCCACCTGGCCGGACAACAGCCGAGTGCAGCGACACGCGTGCTGGTACTCAATGATAGTTTCGGTGCCTTGGCGGCCAGTCTTGAAGGCCAGATGCAGGTCACCTCCAGCGGCGACTCGTTTCTCGCCGCCCAGGGCCTGGAGAAAAACCTGGTACGCAATGGCAAGGCGTTTGATGGCGTGACTTTCGTGCCTGCCCACCAAGTGCCGACCGGCCCTTTCGACCGGGTCCTGATCCGCGTACCCAAAACCCTGGCACTGCTGGAAGAACAGCTGATCCGCCTGCAAGGCCAACTGGCACCGGGCGCAGAGGTCATCGCCGGGGCGATGGTCAAGCACCTGCCCCGTGCGGCCGGTGAGTTGCTGGAGCGTTACATCGGGCCGATGCACGCCTCCCTTGCGGTAAAGAAGGCACGGTTGCTGATTGCCACTCTGGAAGATCGCCCCGCGGCAGTCTCGCCCTACCCAACGCGCTATCAGCTTGAAACACCCGCTATCGAACTGCTCAACCACGCCAACGTGTTCTGCCGTGAAGGCCTGGACATCGGCACCCGCGCCTTCCTGCCGCACCTCCCCAAAGGCCTGGGCAGTGCGCGCGTCGCGGACCTGGGCTGCGGCAACGGCGTGCTGGCGATTGCCAGCGCGCTGCAAAACCCGGACGCCCATTACACCTTGCTCGACGAGTCGTACATGGCCGTGCAATCAGCCCTTGAGAACTGGCAAGCCGCCCTCGGCGAACGGGAGGTGACCGTGCGTGCTGCCGATGGCCTGGCCGGCCAGGCCTCGGACTCTCTGGATGTGGTGCTGTGCAACCCACCGTTCCACCAACAACAAGTGGTCGGCGACTTCCTCGCCTGGCGCATGTTCCAGCAAGCGCGGGAAGCGCTGGTGGTGGGCGGCGCGCTTTATATAGTCGGCAACCGCCACCTGGGTTATCACAGCAAATTGGCGCGACTGTTCCGCGGTGTCGAGCAAGTGGCCGCCACGCCGAAATTCGTCATCCTCAAAGCGCGCAAATAAAAAAAGCCCTGCCTCTCCAAAGGAAAAAGCAGGGCTTGAAAACCGGGCCGCAAAGCCCGGATCGGGATGTCAGTGGGTAGTCAGGCCGGCCGCATTCATGAACATGCGCATCAGGCTGGCCACGACGAACAGTGCCAGCACACTGCCGGTCCAGATCATCGCCAGCCACCCCAGACGCCGCCACAACGGCTGTTTCTCGCCCTCTTCAATCTCGTGCAACGTAGGTTTGCCGGACATGCCACAACCCTCCTAGTGATAGCCGTCTTCGTGGGTGACCTTGCCGCGGAACACGTAGTAGCTCCAGAAGGTGTAGCCCAGGATGAACGGGATGATGAACAGCGTACCCACCAGCATGAAACCCTGGCTTTGCGGCGGTGCGGCCGCGTCCCAGATCGATACGGAAGGCGGAATGATGTTCGGCCACAGGCTGATCCCAAGGCCGCTGTAGCCGAGGAAAATCAACACCAGCGTCAACAGGAACGGCGTGTAGTGGGCATTACGCGCCACCGCGCGGATCAACCCGTACATGGTCACCAGCACCAGGATCGGTACCGGCAGGAACCAGAACAGGTTCGGCAGGGTGAACCAGCGCGTCGCGATTTCCGGGTGCGCCAGCGGCGTCCAGATACTGACGATGCCAATTACCGCCAACACAACGAATGCCAAGGGCCGCGCCAGGTTGTGCATCTTCTCCTGCAACGGGCCTTCGGTTTTCATGATCAACCAGGTGCAGCCGAGCAAGGCATAGGCCACGATCAGCGCCACGCCGCAGAACATCGTGAACGGTGTGAGCCAGTCCAGTGAGCCACCGGCAAACTGGCGGTCCACCACCGGAATCCCGTCGATAAACGCCCCCAACGCTACGCCCTGGAAGAACGTGGCCGTCAGCGAACCGCCGATAAACGCCTTGTCCCACAGGTGGCGCTTGTGGTCCTTGGCCTTGAAACGGAACTCGAAGGCCACGCCACGGAAGATCAGCCCGATCAGCATCAGGATCAGCGGCAGGTACAGCGCCGACAACACCACCGAATAGGCTAGCGGGAAGGCGCCAAACAACGCTGCGCCACCGAGTACTAGCCAGGTCTCGTTACCGTCCCAAACCGGGGCGACGGTGTTCATCATCACGTCGCGGTCGACTTTGCCCGGAATAAACGGGAAGAGGATGCCAATGCCGAGGTCGAAGCCGTCCATCACGACGTACATCATGATGCCGAAGATGATGATCACGGCCCAGATCAGCGGAAGATCAATACCCATCTCAATGCCCCTTGTGCTGGATGTCGACGTGGTCGTCATCGTTGCCGTCATCGGCAGCCGACAACGGACGGGCCGGTGTGCGTTTCTGGCCAGGGCCACCGTGGGTCGGTTCAGTACTTTCGTGGGTCACAGGGCCTTTGCGTACCAGGCGCATCATGTAGCCCAACCCGGCGCCGAACAGCGCGAAGTACACCACCACGAACAACACCAGGGTAATCGTCATCTGCGCCAGGCTATGCCCGGATGAAGCATCCGCCGTGCGCATCAACCCGTAGACCACCCACGGCTGGCGGCCGATTTCGGTGGTGAACCAACCGGCAAGAATCGCGATCAGGCCGGACGGGCCCATCCACAGCGCCAGGTACAGGAACGGCTTGGACGTGTACATCTTGTCGCCGCGACGCAGCCACAGGCTGAACAGACCGGTGAAGATCATCAGGAAACCCAGGCCGACCATGACCCGGAACGACCAGAACACGATGGTCGAATTGGGACGGTCCTCAGGCGGAAACTCCTTGAGCGCTGGCACTTGTTTGTCCAGGGAGTGGGTCAGGATCAGGCTGCCCAGGTAAGGAATTTCCACCGCGTATTTGGTTTTTTCGGCCTTCATGTCGGGCCAGCCAAACAGAATCAGCGGGGTCGGCTCATTGCCTTTGTTTTCCCAGTGGCCCTCAATCGCCGCGATTTTTGCCGGCTGATGCTTGAGGGTGTTGAGGCCATGGAAGTCACCGATCACCGCCTGGATAGGCGCCACGATCAGCGCCATCCACATCGCCATCGAGAGCATTGTGCGGATCGCCGGGTTGTCCTTGCCGCGCAGCAAGTGCCACGCCGCCGAGGAACCGACAAAGAAGGCCGTGGCAACAAAGGCCGCTGTGGCCATGTGCGCCAAGCGGTAAGGGAACGATGGGTTGAAGACAACGGCGAACCAGTCGGTTGGAATCACCCGGCCATCGATGATTTCAAAGCCTTGTGGCGTCTGCATCCAGCTGTTGGACGACAGAATCCAGAAGGTCGAGATCAACGTGCCCACGGCCACCATCACGGTGGAGAAGAAGTGCAGCTTGCGCCCGACCTTGTTCCAGCCGAACAGCATCACCCCAAGGAAACCGGCCTCAAGAAAGAAGGCGGTGAGCACTTCGTAGGTAAGAAGCGGCCCGGTGACGGCGCCGGCAAAGTCCGAGAAGCGACTCCAGTTGGTGCCGAACTGATACGCCATGACCAGGCCCGAGACCACGCCCATGCCGAAGTTGACCGCAAAGATCTTCGACCAGAAATGGTAGAGGTCGCGGTAGGTGTCGTTGTGGGTCTTGAGCCACAAGCCTTCCAGCACCGCGAGGTAACTGGCCAGGCCGATGGTGATCGCCGGGAACAGGATGTGGAACGAGATGGTGAACGCGAATTGAATTCGGGCGAGATCTAGCGCCTCCAAACCGAACATAAGTCTTCCTCTGTCAGGTAATACCGGCTGCTGGCGGAAGCCTGCACCCACTGCCCCCACGGATATGGAGTGTGGCGAATTTCAATTCGTTTCTTTTTTTACCAGCCACGTAGGGATTCTGGCCTTGCGGCCGCCAGATCAATCCCCACGGAGGTTTTGATCTGGATCAAGCATTACTGAAAGAGTAGTCCCATTTTCTGTGTCCAGTTATGTGGTCTTTTGCCGCGTGACAGACTGCCTCAGCCCAGCTCTAGCAACTATCTGTTACAACTTAATGCTAATCTCGCGGCTCCCTCTCGCCTCGACCCGAATTCCCGATGCCTAGTGAACCCGTGTTGCTGTTGCGTCATCACCGCCCTTTCATCGCGTTCTGGCTGGCACGGATTTTCACTGCCAGCGGCTTCCAGATGCTCACCGTGGCCATCGGCTGGAACCTGTACCAACTGACCGGCAATGTGCTGGACTTGGGTCTGGTCGGGTTGGTGGAGTTCGTGCCACGGGTGCTGTTCATGCTGCACACCGGACACGTGGCCGACCGCTACGAGCGGCGCAAAGTCGCAGCCATCTGCCAGACCGTACAGGCGCTGATTGCCCTGTCCCTGGCCATCGGCGGCCTGACCGGCAACGTGACCCGCGAGATGATTTTTATCCTCGCCTTCCTGCTCGGTGCCGCGCGCTCGTTTGAATTGCCCACCACCCAGGCGCTGCTGCCGAGCATCGTGCCCAGTGCGCTGTTCCCGCGTGCGGTGGCGTCTTCACAGTCGGCCCAGCAACTGGCCACCATCGTCGCCCCGGCGCTCGGCGGTTTGCTTTATGCGTTCGGCAGCGTCTGGGTGTATGGCCCCACGGTGGTGCTGTACATCATCGCCTGCGTGCTGACCCTCAACCTGCCCGCCCGCCAGACCCCGCTGAACAAAGGCAAGGCCACCCTGGATTCGCTGCTGGCCGGCATCCGTTTTATCCGCAGCCGCCCGGACATCCTCGGCGCTATTTCCCTGGACCTGTTCGCCGTGCTGCTGGGCGGCGCCACCGCGTTGCTGCCGGTGTTCGCCAAGGACATCCTGCTGACCGGCGCCTGGGGCCTGGGCCTGTTGCGTTCGGCACCGGCGGTGGGCGCACTGTTGATGTCGTTGTGGCTGGCGCGCTTTTCGGTGGACCGCAAAGTTGGCAGGGTAATGTTCACCGCTGTCGGCGTGTTCGGCGTGGCGACCATTGCTTTCGGCCTGTCCACCTCGTTCTGGTTTTCCCTGGCGGTGCTGGTAGTGCTGGGCGCGGCGGACATGATCAGCATGGTCATTCGCGCCTCCTTCGTGCAGTTGGAGACACCGGATGAAATGCGCGGCCGGGTCAGTGCGGTCAACGGGCTGTTTATCGGCGCGTCCAACCAGTTAGGCGAGTTCGAGTCCGGTATCACTGCGCACTGGTTCGGCACCGTGCCCGCCGTGGTCATGGGCGGAATCGGTACGCTGGTGGTAACCGGAGTGTGGATAAAACT